>JAFZGR010000002.1 GCA_017555325.1 Alphaproteobacteria bacterium
AAATTACTCACGGATGTGGCCATTTGTTAAACCATATTGGGGACGAGCCTTAACCGCAACGTTAATTACAATTCCTATTGGTTCACTGGATGCCATTATCGCGCTTTCTCTCAAACCGTTTATGGATACTGTGATTATGGATCAAGGCGGATCTACACCGTTTAATTTACCCCTTTACACCATACCGGCATTTATTATTGTTTTTACACTTATTCAAAGTACATTAGAATACACATCATCATATTTAAACACGTGGATTGGTGGAAAAATAACAACAGCCGTTAAGCAAAAAATTTATGGTAAACTTGTTACCTGTGAACCGGCATTTGTTGATAAAAACTCCTCCGGTTTTATTGTTTACCGCTGTGACAGTGATCCTAATTTGGCTTGTTCTGGTTTGTTAACAAACTTAAAAGTATTTACAACACGCATTTTTTCATCCATTTCATTATTATGTGTATTGTTATACACGTCTTGGCAGTTGGCCATTATTGCTATAATTGTTTTAGGATGTTCTTTATGGCCATTAACTCAAATTCGTAAAAAAATCAAAGATGTAATGGCAGCAACGGTTTTGGCCGGAGGAGCAGCGTTAACAGCGTTAAACGAAACGTTTTCAGGGTTAAAAACCATTGCGTCTTATAATTTAGAAACGAATCAAAAACAAAAATTTTCAGAAGTTTTACGTCAGATTTTCAAATTTCAAATAAAATATACACAGCGGACAGCTTGGTTGTCTCCGATGATGCATATTATTATTTCTGTTGGTATTGCATCAACGATATGGTACGGTAGTTATTTAATTAAATCCGGAACAATCACAAGCGGTGATTTTGTTGCCTTTATGACTGCTTTATTGATGTTATATACACCGGTTAAAAATATCGGCAAAAACTTTGCAGCCGTTCAAATGTCGTTCATGGCAATTGAACGGGTGTTTGATTTTCTGGAAATGAAAATGAGCATTGAAGAAAAGAAAGATGCCGTTGAATGTCCGGAAATTAAAGATAAAATAGAGTACAAAAACGTTAATTTCGGATATACAAAAGAAAAACTTGTCTTAAATGATATTAATTTAACAATTAAAAAAGGGGAAAAAATTGCATTTGTCGGTAATTCCGGTGGTGGAAAAACAACACTAGTAAATCTATTGCCCCGTTTTTATAAATTAACATCCGGTGAAATAACCATTGATGATGTGCCGATTAACAATATGAAATTATCCTCATTACGTGATAAAATTGCTGTTGTTTTTCAGGACAACTTCCTATTTGACGGTACTATTCGTGAAAATATTTTACTCGGCAAAAAAGATGCAACGGACGAAGAATTACAAACTGCTTTGAAATCTGCCTGTTTGGATGAATTTGTATCGACATTATCAAAAGGATTGGATACAAAAATCGGGGAACGAGGCGTTTTGTTATCCGGTGGACAAAAACAACGGGTAGCAATTGCTCGGGCTTTCTTAAAAAATGCTCCGATTGTTGTGTTGGATGAAGCAACATCCGCCTTGGATAACAAGTCCGAAGCCATTGTTCAACAAGCCATTGATAATTTAATGCAAGACCGAACGGTTTTTGTAATTGCACACCGTTTATCGACCATTCAAAATGCCGATCAAATTGTTGTTGTAAATGAAGGGCGTATTGTTGAACAGGGATCACATGAGGAACTTCTTCAAAAAGAAGGGGCTTATAATGCCTTATATATGGCTCAATTTAAATCAAAAAAATAAATAATTTTTAAAACACCGGTAACGGTGTTTTTTTTATAAGACAGAAAACTAATATAAAAGTCGAGGATTTGTTGCAAACGGCTATCAAAGTCTTTATTTGTAAAATGTTTCATTTTTATTTTACGAAAGGATTAATTATGGCAAAACAAATGTCTTCTTACAAAAAAAACAATTCAAAACAAGTTTGCAACAAAAATTGTATGCAAAAACGTCAACGGGCCGAAGATACACAAAATGCTTTGGAACAATTTTTTAACCATACACTTAACCCATGGCAAATGAATGATAATGCGCAATGGCTTGAACCAAACATAGAAGTATCGGAAAATGCCAAATCCATACAGGTTTCTGCGGAATTACCGGGAATGGCACCACAAGATATACAGGTAGATGTTTCCCAAGACGGTTATTTAACAATCAGTGGTGAAAAACATCATCAAACGGAAGAAACTGATGAACAAACAGGGGCTTATTTTTCCGAACGTTCTTATGGGATGATTCAGCGAACAGTTCCATTGCCGACAGATTTAAATTATGATAAAACATCAGCTAATTTTGAAAACGGTGTATTGTGCATTAATATTCCTAAAACGGAAGCCGCCACACGCAAAGTAAAACGGGTTGCCGTACAAGGAAAACAATAGTTTTCTTTTCTAAAAAAATTGCTTTATCCGCATAATCCGTGTATAATAGGGTTATGCGGATAAAAATAATTATTTCTTTTTTAATTTTCGGAATTTTAGTTGGTATTGGTTTTATTTGTTTTAACCGAACCGCTCCAACTGAAATAATACCCTCTAAAACTGTTTCTTATTCTCCCATACAATATATAAATAAGGCACCCCAATTATCATTTAAATACACTGACTTAAAAAACATTAAATTAACAAAAACAACTTTATTTAAACAAGCGTTTGATAATAAACGCAATTCATTATTTAATTATATTTCTGCCAATATCTGTGCTACTAATCCGGACATGCCCGATTATTTAAATAACAAATTTACAACACAATCAGATAAATCAAATATATTTCCCCGCATTGATTGTGGCTATATCCGAGCACATATTCCGTTTTAAAAATAAGAACCGGCATTCAGACTTGATTTTTAAAAAGGGGTACGATATAATATTGTAAAGGAAATTTAAAATGAAAACATTTTTTATTTATGTAATCTTACTTATCGGATACAGTGCATTATTTTATGTTATTTATTCAATTTATTCATTGCTGAAATGTCAGATGGGACAGTTTGCACCATATGTTCCCAGTGTTGGCGTATCAAAGAATAAAATGCTTAATATTGCACGAAAGCAATTACAAGCATCCAAAAAACCTTTAACCGTTGTTGATTTGGGAAGTGGTACCGGTTCATTGTTAATTCCATTAGCAAAAGAATTTCCACAACATCGGTTTGTTGGTATTGAGTGGGATTTTATTCCGTTTACAATTGCAAAATTTTATTCCCGAAAGTTAAAAAACATACAGTGGTATAAGCAAAATTTTATGTCATACTCTTGTTCACAATCTGACATTATTTTCTGTTATCCATTAAAAAGCATGCAAGAAATGCTTGGTTTAAAATTGTCACATGAAATAAAAAAAGAATGTACGCTTATTACAGAATTATACCCGGTTAATCATTTAAGATTAATAAAAACCCATAAGCCACAATTAAATATCGGTATTCCTGTTTACGAAATGAAGAAAAAATAAAATGTCACTTTAAAAATTGACATTTTTTTATGCTTGCTTTATGTTAACTTCAGTTGGATTATGATTTATGAATAGAATTATATCATTTTTAATTGTTTTATTTATTTTAAACAGCGGTATTTTATATTACACGCATCAATTGGATATGTTAAATAAAGATGCTTTAGTCCCGATTGTATTATCTCAACCAATTCAAGCAAAACATACCGTTTGGGAAGATATTATCCTTCCTGATACTGAAAAAGGACGTGTATATCGTAAAAAAAACAACACAAAAGGAACATTGATTGATTTAACCGAGAATCAAATTGTTATTGATTGGGATAAATGGGGGATTGAAATTTTTGAAAAGTCATCTGATAACGTGTATCACTTTATTGGTAAAGAGTAGGTTTTTGTTATGTATATTATAAATGAATCACAAGAAAAAATAGCTGTCCAATATTATGCCGCACACACGGGGGTTGATAAAAAATCAGCTTTTGCGGTCATTGCCCA
>JAFZGR010000008.1 GCA_017555325.1 Alphaproteobacteria bacterium
AACAACATCACTCATTTGTTTTATCCTTTTTTATAAAAAAAACCGCCGATCGGCGGTAAATGGCGGATAGGAGAGGATTCGAACCTCCGTTAGGCTTTAGACCTAAACACACTTTCCAGGCGTGCGCCTTCAACCACTCGGCCACCTATCCACATCGGAAAGTTATTCTTTTATACGCTTTCTTTTTAATAATTGCAAGTAAAAAATGAAAAAAAACATATTTTTTGTCGCTTTTGATGCATTTTATTTATTTAATTGATGGTTTTATGGTCTTTTTGCTTCAAAAATATGTGTTTTTCTTAATCAAAAGTCTGGTTTTTCTTGAAATAAACTATTGTCTTCCATACATAAAAAGTACATTTGTTTTTTAGGAGGATAAAATATATGCAGGCAACTTATGAAAATCCCAATTTAGCACTCGGGGTTAAAGAATTTGTAGAAGAAGTAAAATATAATCGTTCGTTTCCGGAAGATACATATGAAGCAGCACGGGCTGTATTATCTAAAATTCAAGCAAGTCAATCGTTTAAAGATGATGTGTCCCGTAATGATTATGATGTTCCTGTTAGTGGTAAACGTTTTGTTCCTGTTCGGATTGTTCGGCGGATAGAATTGGAAGATGCATTGCCGGTTATATTTTACGTGCATGGTGGCGGTTGGGTTTTGGGGGATGCCATGGTGTATGACAGATTATTACGTAAATTGGCGAAAGGCTCATATAGTGCTGTTGTTTTTGTTGATTATACCCATGCACCTGAAGTGCGTTTTCCGACTCAGTTGGAGGAGTTGTGGGCAGTATTAACGCATATGTTGAATAATCCGGGAATGTATCGAATTAATCCATATAAATTGATTATGGCAGGTGATGGGACAGGGGCGGCAATGGCAGCTGTTTTAGCTGGATATGCACAAAAAGAAGGTGTCAATGTTGATTATCAGTTGTTGTTATATCCATCGTTGGATGCTAATTTGACAATGGATTCTTATCGCTTATTTGAGTTTGGTCCGTGGATGACACAAAATACAATGCAGTGGTTTTGGGAAGCATATTTGCCGGATATCGGTATGCGTAATCAAAATATGGTCAGTCCATTGATGATCCCGTCTGAAAATTTAAAAATTTTACCGGAAACATTGATTATTACAGCTGAAAATGATGTCACAAGAGATGATGGAGAAACATTTGCTCGTAAGCTGGTAGAGGCAGGCGTGGATGCCGTTTCAGTGCGGGTAAACGGGACAATTCATGATTTTTTAATGTTAGAACCTTTGGCACATACAACACCGACACGATTGGCTTTTCGTTTAATTAATGGAACACTTCGCCAAATTTTGTGGAATGATGAAACATATAACGGAACAAAAAAGGAAATAGAAGAATGAAGCAAGGATTAAGTATTCTTTTTGTCGGGTTGGTGTTGTTGGCGGCCTGTCAATCGGGTATAACGGATTCATTCAATGCTGAGGAAAAGGCAACAGATTGGATTGGAGAAAATCCGGTTACCTTAATTAATGCATGGGGAACCCCGACTCAGGTTATTAATGAAGATGGACGACAATATTTAATTTATATGAGTGCGGATAATGTTTCGTTTGGAGATGAGGTCGGAGAAGTTGGAACGGGACCCCTCAAAATGATTAACGGATATCCGCAGGCAACTCCGGTTGGAAAATTGTTTTGTCAAACGACTTTTGTGGTTGAATATGGTGAAATTATTAATGCTTTATGGCAAGGGGATGGCTGTGGTGTAAGTGGTTCGGATTTATAACACAATAATTTAATCAAAATGAAAAATAAATCGGTCTTGATGTATTTATAAAAAATTGGTTGCAATTTCAATTTATCTGGTGTAAATTAAGTCATCAACAATTTTAACAAAAGGAAGAATGATGTCTTATTCAGAGATTAAAGCAGATATGCAATCCCGTTTGACAAAAACGGCAGAAGCATTAAAAAAAGATTTTTCCGGTTTAAGAACCGGTCGTGCAACAACAGCATTGTTGGATGGTATTATGGTCGAATCTTACGGAGCAATCGTTCCGTTGAATCAAGTCGGAAACGTTTCGGTTGCCGATGCACGAATGTTGTCCGTTTCTGTTTGGGATAAATCTATGTTGAAAAAGGTAGAAAAAGCCATTGTGGAAGCCGGTTTGGGTTTAAATCCGATGAATGACGGAATTGTGATTCGCATTCCTATTCCACCTTTGTCGGAAGAACGACGTATTGAATTAACAAAAATTGCCGGTCGTTATACGGAAACGGCTCGTGTATCTGTTCGTAATTTGCGCAGGGATGCTTTAGATGGAATTAAAAAATTAAAAAATGCCAATGAAATTTCGGAAGATGAACAAAAACGATATGAAAACGAAATTCAAAAATTAACAGATGAAGGCATTAAAGAATTGGATGAAATGTTAAAAACAAAAGAAATTGAAATTCATCAGGTCTAGTCTATGTCTTCTCAAAAAAAACAAAATTTTGTAGATGAATTAACTTTCGGGATGGTTGATGACTGTCCCGAAAAATTTAAAGACAGTAATGTTTTTGAAGATGAACAACGGCGAAATTTCGCAAAAAGACGATTACGATTATTTGGGTTGTGGAGTGCTGGTGCTGTCGGTTTGTTCGGTATTGTTGGCGGTTTGGCTCAATTATGGCCTTTTAGAGAAAAAAATAAATCATTGAATGATAATCTTGTGCCGATTTCATTAATTCAAGAAAATGTTGTTGATGAAAAACGTAATAATTTTCAGGCGTTAATAGCTATTTTGTTGGGTGGATTGGCTTCAGGAATATCTTTTATGAAATTACAGTCTTTAAAAAATAAAGATATGTCCCCATTAAAAGAAGCATTGATATTAAAGGGAATGGAGTATGCTTCGATAAGTCCTGATTCGGATAAAACGGTATATAGTGATTTAGATAGTGCGGATATGCGTTCTTTTTTGCGATTGTTTGATATGGGGGTATTGTCTGAACAAGAGCAATACGACTTATTAAAAATGCTTCAAAAAACAACAGCATTATATCCGTCATCGGCTAAAATTATACGCCAACAGACTGCGTTGATTCGTGTTTTGAAGAAGCAAAAAGAAAATTCAGCACTTGCTTATTGTGATACACTGGTTCGTGCAATCAAGTTACATGAAAATCATTTGACAAAAGCGCCTATTGTTTTGCACGAATTAAAACATCAAGAGCAATATGATAAGGGGCAATTTGTGACATTATCTGAACAGCAGGGATTGTCAAGTTTATTGTGTGAAGCGCAGGCAAAAGGATACTCGTTTGTTTATGGAATGAGAGAGGTAGAAGGGTGGCCGATTTTACAGTTGTTCAATGTTTTTAAAACAACCATTTCTCAAAAAGAATTAGATTCTATTTCACCGGAAGTTATTGCTTCGGATGAACGGGCAAGAATAAAATATGGACGATGTGAAGAAAAAGTAACTGGTTTGCTTATGCAAGCATTAATAACGCCGGATATTGATGCTTTTATGGAGAAAAATCTTATCATTCAACAAATCCATTGGGGTGAATCTGAAAAAAAATGGTTCAGAGAAAAAGTTTTAGACTGGCGAAAGAATTATCAATATGACACTGTTTTGGCACAAACAAAGCAATGGGATTCTGAAATGGTTAAGCAATTTAATAATTTTTATACGCAGGAAACCGGTTATCCGGTGGATATTGGTGTTGTTTGGCGACAAAACAATCATGTTAAAAATCGGGTTCAACCGCAATCAAAATTGCAACGCAGTTAGTTTGAATAAATAATAATAAAAGTAGAGTGTGATTGATAAAAAAATCTTTTAGTTAATCGGATTGATTGTTGATTTAATCTGTGTGCTGTTATTTTTTCAAAACAAAACGCCATTTTTTGTGAACATATTCTTCGGCATAATCAATACCAATACGGGGCGTTGCATTAATATGAGAGAGGGGGATTTTTTCTGTTTTGGGAGAAATCCATACAGTATTACCGGTTAAATCAATTCCATCAAATTCTTTTGTGATACCGAGGGCCTGACATAATTTACCCGGACCATTTGTTAATTGTTTTAAATTTGTCATTTTTCGGCGTTTTATCATTTCATCTATGCCGATAATCGGTTCAATCGCACGGATTAAAATCGCTTTGGGATCATCTTTTTCGGAAATAACAACGTTAAAATGATGATGCATACCATAGATAAAAAACACATAAGCACACCCTCCTGTTTTATAACAGCTTTCTACACGAGGTGTGCGGTGATTGTTATATGTGTGAGCTGCTTTGTCAACGGCTCCCATATAAACTTCTAATTCGGTAATTTTACCAGCGGTTAAAATGCCACCGATATTTGTGCATAAATAAGCTCCGAGAAGTGTTTTTTTTGCGATATCAAACGGATTATTTAAATAATCCGTTAACGGTATTTTGGTTTGAAATAGATTTTGTGTACTCATCGTTTTCCTGAATTTTTGTTATAAAAACAGTATAAAGAAATTAAGAGTGCTTGTCTATTCTTTTTATCTTTTCTGCACAAAAAGGGATCTTTTTTCGTTTCAAATGATGAAAATTGGATTTTTGAGAAAATAAAAGATTATTGTTTGTGTTGAATTGTTTAATTAAAATTAAAAAAAAATACAAAAATGTAAAAAAATGTTGCAATTATATGTCATTTTTTTTTGTGGATAAAGTTGTATTTTATTATAAAGATGAAGTGATTTTTTTATCTGTTTTGTTTAAAAATGTCTCTTTTGTGCGTAGAGATTAAAATTTCCTTGCTTTTTTCTGGAAAAGGCGTAAAATAAAAGTATATAGGTGTATTTTTGTAGTCAGGAGGGGGAAATGTTTTGTTGCCAAAAACAGTTTTTGCATCATATAATTTTAGTTGGATGTATTTGTATTATGCCAACTTTTGTAATGGCTAATGCGATTACGTTTGACCCTTTGGGAACGGCAAATAATATTGCTCAAGCCTGTGTGGAATATGCAGAAGCAGGAAATAAACAACTAACGCAGTTGACAGTTACAAAACAGGCATATATAGAGGGTGTTGTGTCAAATGTAGATGAGTGGAAGGCCGGGGCAAACGAATGGATTACGGAAAAATATGAAGCGGGAAAAGAGTTTTATGAGGAAAAAACGCAGGCGGCAGATTCTTGGATGGAGGATAAATATAATGCCGCATCTTCATATGTATCTGATGCGTTTTCATCTGACGGAGAACAGCCAGGGGAGGGTTTTTCATTGTCTGAAACGGTCTCTTCTGCTAAAGAAGCTATTTCCGAATACGGAGAAAAAATGAAACCAGCGGTAACATTGGCTAGAAATGTAACAAATCCTGCAAAAATCACGCAAGCCTTATTTTTAGGGGGTACGGATCCGGATAAAATGACTTCTTATACAGCGGCAACTGTTCGTTCTAATGTGAAAGAATTTATTAGAGAAGCAACTAAAACAACATTGGTTGATGCAACACAGGTTATAAATGGAACTCTGCAATATGATGTTGTACAAAAATCATCTTCTAAAGCAGCCAAAAAATCTACGACGGTTATGGAAGATATTAAAAATGTAACGGAGTCAAATTTGTCTATGAATGTAATGACAAACATATTATTGTCATTGGATATTACAGATTTATCTATTCAAAGTGCTTTGATTTATGAGGATATAAATAATTTAAAAAACAGTTTGGTAAAATCATTAGATTAATAAAGGAGCCGATATGAAAAAATATTTTATGATAACCATTTTGTTTTCGGTGCTGTGTGTGGAGGCTCCGGTATATGGGCAGGTTCCGATTATGGATCCGCATGCCCTTGTAAAGGAAGCTCAAAATTTAGCAAATACAACCGAGCAGCTTAATTCTGAAATAAAAAAAATGCAAGTATCAATACTATCATTAACTGATTTGGGGAGCTTGTTGGATCGGCTTCTAACAATAGATTTTTTATTTCCTAAAACAAAAAAAGCAACCTTGGATATTACAAAGCCGTTTAATGAAAATGAAGATGTTAATCCGACAGCTCAGTTCCTGCCGACAGGGAAAGATGGAGAGTCTAATAAGTTTCCAAATCGGGCGGCTGTTGCAGAAGTTGTAGATGAAAAATTTAATACATCAAAAGGGGGCGGAACAGCTTCCGATGCGGTAGATATGATAAAAAATGTTGCAACATCTGCGACGGGACTTGGTGGTGTAAAAGGGACTGATATTCAGAAAAAACGAGTTCAGTTACCCGAAACAAAGCAAGCGTTTGGTCGATATACTTTGGCTGTATCATTGGTTCATAGAACTTTGGCTTACCGAACATTGGCGGATGCAAAAAAAGATGTACAGAATGATTTGAATCAATCAGCAGATATTCGTAGTTCGCATTCTACAAAGGTAAATGCAACTGGGACAATGGCTGAAACGTATAATCGTTTATTGCTGTCACAGGCAGCCGGTAATGCTTTAATGGCACTTAAAGCAATGGATCAGGAAGAAGGCAGAATGTCTTTGGGATTAGACGGGTTAGATATCAGCTCTGGTGTATTGGATGAAGTTAAAGGAAAATTAGGCTTGTAGGAAGGAGAAAATAATGAGAAAGATATTTTATATTTTTATTAGTTCGGTCGCATTAATGATTTCTTCTTCTGCGAAAGCAATGTTTCCGGTAACGGAGTGGATTGCTTATGTTGATAAAATACTTCAAGGTGTTACGGATCAATTAGCCAAAGCAGACTTTGATAATATGTTAGGGAATAATGAAGCTCAACAGAAAGCACAAAATCCGAATGCACAAAAAAAAGTTGTAACGGAAAATTCAAGTGCTTTGCCAATTAGTGAGTTCCCTCCTTATGCAGATGCATC
>JAFZGR010000065.1 GCA_017555325.1 Alphaproteobacteria bacterium
AACCGGATGGTTCGGGAGAACGGCTTATTACGAATGGATTTTTGGTTGAATCACCAACATGGGCACCGAACGGACGTGTTTTAATGTTTTATCGTCAAGGGCGGTCGGATAAATACGGACGGGGTGGTATGCCTAAATTATATTCCATAGATATTACCGGATATAATGAACGGGAAATACTAACGCCACATGATGCATCCGATCCTGCCTGGTCCCCATTATTACATTAAAATTTAAGGAGCCTTTACGGCTCCTTTTTGTATAAAGGCAGAATTAGGCAAATCAAAGATTTTCGCTACTGTTTTTGTTTGACAAGATGTTGATTTGTGATATAATAAACAGATAGCAAGGATATTATATGAATAAACAAACATGTGATTTTTACGATATTATTTCATCCGTATCAGATGAAGAATTAATGAAGCCGGTTAAAAACGGTGTCACATTTAAAGAATTTGTTGAGCGTATTCCCCGACCGGAATTGGAAAGTAAAATATTAAGTGTTGATGAGCAACGAAAAAATTTAGCGACTTATGCAAAATTAATGCATGAGCATGTTGGATTTGAAGGATTTGGATTGGAAAACAATGAAAAATTCAAGCAACGGATTGTTGAGTTATATCAACAAATTCAAGTGCCGATGCCTGCTTCTGATTTTATACGTCAAGTAATACAAACAGCGCATCAATATATTTTAGATAGACATTGTATAGTGGGAACGGGGGCTAATTGGATTGGTAGTAAAAGGATAGATAAACGGCCACAAGGGGATTGCGGTCATAATTTAATAAAATCATCTGAACGACCACACGGATATCAGATTGTCAAACAGAAATTTGATGAAAACAATACACCCATGTGGGAGATTGGTATACTAAAACAGAATAATAAAAATATTTTGCTGATTTCTATTGCATCAATGGGGTGTGATTATTCTTATGAATATTGGAAAGAATTTATTACAACTTTTGATTCTATTTATAGCACTGGTCAAGGTTTGGATAAAATCATTTTAGATGTACGGGGTAATCCCGGTGGAGAAGACAGACCCATTTATCATATTGCTCGTCGGACATATGGAAATTGTTTAAATCCGTATAAACGCTGTGAAATTAAAGATACGCCATTGGCAGATTATGTGTATCAAACGCATGGTATTTTTTCTCGTTTTAATGACGGGGTGAAACACTGTCCGCGTCGTCATTTTTCGGGGCAGAATATCGTATTGTTTGATGAAACACAATCTTATTATGCATTTAATGAAAAAGATGGTTTTCAAGGTGAGATTGATATTTTAATTGATCGTCATAACGGATCAGCTGCGGAATCAGCCTATACGCTTTTTTATCATCATCCCAAAGTGCGTTATATCGGAGAAAATACAAATGGCCAACAACAATTTCAACAAGGTCAAATTCATTTGCCTTGTGGATTTTTAATGCGGGTTGGTGTGACAAAATTAACTTATTGGGACAAAGAAGGCGAAAATATAGAGTGTATTGGGCATAAACCGGATATCGTTTGTAACGGTCAAAATGCTTTAACCGTTGCTTTAACAGATAATACACCGGCAATAAAACATGTTTTAAATGAAACAGTTAAAAATAAAATCATGCCCTCTGAACAAACAGTTTATAATCCGCAAGAGAGTATGACAAGAAAAGCATGTAGTATTCATTATGTAGAACCTGCACTTCGTAGAATTGAAAAAAATAATATTTTACGGAAAAAACAGCAGAAAAACGCAAAAAAATCAACTAAACATACTGTTAATATAATAGATAAAGGCATTAAACGCTAGTTAAATTTGATTGCTTCTTCTTTGACGAATAACATGCATAAAGAGTTTATTTGTCGATATATTTATTGCATTTATTTGAATATTTTTGTATACTTTCCCACAATATTTAAGGAGATTATATGATTCACAGAAATATCATTTTATTTAAATTAACACAGTTTTTAGGCGGATTATGGTTTTTATCTTCTTTGGCTATTGTTTATTTTGAAACAATTACGCAATCGTATGCTTTAGCAATGGCTGTTTTTGCCATTTCATCACTTTCTACAACAGTTATGGAAATTCCGGCCGGTTTGTTTTCAGATAAAATCGGTCGCAGAAAAACGCTGTTATGCTCCCCCCTTCTTGTTTGTTTGGCTTTTTTATTGTGGGCGTTGGCAGGGTCTTTTC
>JAFZGR010000066.1 GCA_017555325.1 Alphaproteobacteria bacterium
AATGTTTTATGTTTTTTCATTTTACATCTCCACATTTGATTTTTCGGTTTTTCCCAAATCCGCTAAGGAGGCTCGCATAAATTTGTTTAAATCGCCGTCTAATACCCCTGATGTATCGGAAGTTTCATAATTAGTCCGTAAATCTTTTACCATTTGATATGGTTGCAAAACATATGATCGAATTTGATTGCCCCAGCCGTTATCTCCTTTTGATAAATCCAAAGCTCCTTGTTGTGCCTGCCTTTTTTTTAATTCCAGTTCGTATAGACGGGAACGAAGCATATTCCATGCTTCATCTTTATTTTGAAATTGAGAACGACCTGTTTGACTTTGTACAACAATTCCGGTTGGAATATGTGTGATACGAACAGCACTTTCTGTTCTGTTAACGTGTTGACCACCGGCACCGGAAGCTCTGAAAACATCAATTCGACAATCGGCAGGATTGATATCGATTTGAATTGAATCATCAATAACAGGATAGACCCAAACGGATGCAAAACTGGTGTGTCGTCGAGCATTTGAATCAAAAGGAGAGATGCGAACCAATCTATGAACGCCCGATTCGAATTTGAGCCAACCATATGCATTTAATCCGATAATTTTTAATGTGGACGATTTAATGCCAGCTTCTTCTCCGATATTTTCTTCTAACAAGATAACTTTAAACCCGTTTTTTTCTGCCCAACGCATATACATACGTCTAAGCATATCCGCCCAGTCCTGTGATTCCGTTCCGCCTGCACCGGCATGTATTTCCAAAAAGGCATCATTTGCATCGCCTTCTTGTGAAAGCAGGCTTTCCAATAATGCTTCTTCAATAACGGAATCTAATGTACAAAATTGTTTTTCGGCTTCTTCCAGTAATTCTGCTTCGTTTTCCGCTTCGGCTAATTCAATCATTTCGTAGATGTCCGTTACTTGATTGATTAAATTTTGAACGGCATCTAACTGATTGATTAAACGATTGCGCTCACTAACCAACTGTTGTGCTTGTTCCGGATTGTCCCATAAATGAACATCTGCCGTTAAAGCATCCAGTTCTTCTTTTCTTAATTGGGCATTATCCCAGTCAAAGACGCTCCTTCAGCAGTTGAACCGCTGTCAGATACTTGTTATTTAATTGAACAATTTCTGCTTTCATTATTTTTCCCTTGTTTTAATATAAACCACCCATAACGGGTACGTTTTCTTCTGTTGCTTCAATGGTTGTTTCTCCTCCGATAATTTGATTTGTAAAAGCATTATCATCGGTTAGACGAAATGCCTCATCAATTGTATTTTTATCGGAAGACGGTTTTCCTGTGATCGGATTAACCTTAACCAATCGAACGCCGGTTGGAATGCGAAACGGAATATTTGGTTGTCCTTTTAATGCTTCGCTCATAAAATCACGAAATATCGGACCGGCAACAACGCCTCCTGTATCGTTTGCTCCAAGTGTTTGCGGATTATCAAATCCAACCCAAACCCCTGCAACTAAATCTGGTGAAAATCCAACAAACCACGCATCCAAACTATCATTACTTGTTCCGCTTTTTGCTCCGATCGTGCGTCCGACTGCTTTTGCAACACGTCCAGTTCCCCGCTCAACAACACCGGTTAGAATGTTAACCATTTGATAAGCACTAATCGGATCTTGAATTTGAGGACGTGTATCTAAAATTTCCGGTTTTTTTGTGACATCTGAAAACTCGCCGGAACAGTTTGGACAGTCCCGCATGTCATGCTTGTATATGGTTGTTCCGTTTCTGTCTTGAATGCGGTCAATTAAATTAGGTGTAATTTCTCGTCCGCCGTTTACAAATGCACCGTAAGCTGTCACTAATTTGAGTAATGTTGTTTCATGAGCACCCAAAGCAGAGGAAAGAACTGGTAATAAATTATCTGCAATGCCGAATTTTTTTGCATAAGATGCTACTTTTTTCATGCCGATAGCTTGTGCCAGACGAATGGTCATTAAATTTCTGGATTTTTCCAATCCGACCCGTAATGTTGTAGGTCCATAAAATATTTTACTGTAATTTTTCGGTTTCCACAATGTGCCATCAGGCATTTTCATAACAATAGGGGCATCTAAAATAAGACTGGACGGGGTATAGCCCGAATCGAGTGCCGCTAAATAAATAAATGGTTTAAATGATGATCCTGGCTGTCGATAAGCTTGCATGACCCTATTAAATTGATTGCGATAAAAAGAAAATCCGCCAACCATGGCCAAAACTCGACCTGTATGAGGATCCAATGCTACGAGTGCTGCTTCAGCTTGTGGCAATTGTTGCAATAAATAAATTTTTGTTTGAGAGGTATCCTTGTCTTTTGGGCTGACAAAAACAATATCTCCTTCTTGTAATACATCTGAAACTTTTTTAACTTTTTCGGTGGAAATTCGTGCGTTTTCCAATGCTTTTCTTGCCCAAGAAAGTGTTGTTAATAATATTTTTCCGGTTGTTCCGTCGGATAAATAAAGTGTTGCTTCCTTTTCGGTAACTTTTGTAATGACGGCTTCTTGCCAATCATCCGGCAGATAAGCCGGCAAAGTTCTTTTGGAAAACGTTTCTTTCCAAGAATTATCGGTTAGATTAATTTTTTCTACTGCTCCTCGCCAACCGTGGCGTTTGTCATAGTTGAGTAATCCGTTTTGAAGTGCTTTGACGGCGGCTTCCTGTAAGCGGGGATCTAATGATGTCCGAATAAACAAACCCCCGTTATACATGGCATCATCCCCATATTTTGATACAACAAAACGGCGTACTTCTTCAGCATAATATCCGTTTATTTTTAAGCCATTTTTTTCTTTTTCGACAACTTCCAGTGGTTCCAACATAGCTTGAATGGCTTGCTCGTCTGAAATATAACCGTCATCAGCCATACGGGATAAGACCCAATTACGGCGAGCGAGTGCCTGTTCTTTGCGACGAATGGGATGATAGTTGTTCGGGGCTTTAGGTAAGGCGGCTAAATAGGCTGTTTGAGCCAAAGATAAGTCTTTTAAATCTTTGTCAAAATAGTTGAGTGCAGCACTGGCAACACCATAAGAACCGCCACCTAAATAAATTTCATTTAAATATAATTCTAAAATGTGGTCTTTGGTGTATGTTTGTTCGATTTTTCGTGCCAGTAAGGCTTCACGAATTTTACGGGTAAGGGATTGTTCATTTGTTAATAAAAAGTTTTTGGCAACTTGTTGTGTAATGGTTGATGCACCCATTGGTCTGCGCCCCCGTCCGATGTTTTTAATATTTACGATAACGGCACGTGTCAATCCGATGAAATCAATCCCGCCATGAGAATAGAAGTTTTTATCTTCTGCCGCTAAAAATGCATTGCGGACCATTTCTGGTATTTTTTCAATTGGCACAAAGGAGCGTTTTTCATTCGCATATTCTGCCATAAGAGAACCGTCATTGGCATACAGTCGTGTTGTGACAAGAGGTCTGTAATCGGCAAGTTGCCGATAATCGGGTAATCCAACCGAAAAGTGCATGACGATAACGGTTCCGATTAAAAAAATAATAAAACAGCAAAAGAATGCCAAACTGACAAGTGTGGATAATAAGCGCATTTTCTTTCCTTTATAAACAATCCTTTATAGTTTATCTTTTTTTTTGAGAATTTCAAGCAAAATATAAAAAGAAAGGCAAAAAAGCCTTTCAAAATTGATGATATCCTATTAGAGGGATGCGGTTGTTGAGTTTAACGTAATTTGCGATATAATTTTTCCAATGCTTTATTAATGTAATTACGGACGGTTCTTTCACAAACTTTTGCTTCTCCGGCCAAGCGTTTCCACCCCATTCCGGAATATCTTTTCCATAAAAGTTGGCGTTCTTGAATACTTAATAACGGCAACCATTCAAATTGAACGGTATCAGCATCGTCAACTTCTTCCGGAGTGGGTCTGAAATAAATTTTATCGGATTGGCTTTGCTGTTCAATATCTTGATACCTGAGAGAAGAATGTATATTGGCAGGTTTGGGCGCCGGATATAATTTGTATATTTCACAGGCTTTGATAATTTGATTGCGAACATCTTGAATACTTGTAATTGCTTCCATTTTTTTTCTCCTTTTTAACATGAG
>JAFZGR010000067.1 GCA_017555325.1 Alphaproteobacteria bacterium
ACATTAATAACATGTGGAATTTTCTTAATTGTCTTACACTATAACCGTATTTATCATAGCTATGTATTAACTTCTCAACGATTAATCATTATTTCCGGAATTTTCACAAAAGATGTTGATGAAATTGAATTATTTAGAATTGTGGATAGCTCATCTTCGCAATCCATGATTGATTTATGGGCTGATTTAGGCGACATTTTTATCAATTCTACCGACAAAACCGGTTTTTTAAAAATGCACAAAATCAAAAATCCGCACAAAGTAAGAGATTCTCTCAGAAAACATTATGTTGCCGCTCGACAAAAAAAAGGAACTGTTGTTTTAGAAAGCCTTTCTGCTTAAAATTCTCGAATTAGTTTTAAAACTATTCTATAAATTGCTTTTATGCTTATCTGCAATAAAAGGGACGTATCATTGCAACATTTTTTTTCACTTTTTAGCATTTTTTTTGATTTTAACTAACTAATTCAACTAAAACAACAATCTTTCATTTTCTTAAAAATCCAATTTTCCCGATTCGAAGCGGGAAAAAAAGGTCCCTTTTATTACACTCATTATTATAAATACAACTTTTATATTGTGAGAAGGGGAAAAGATGAAAGTTAAATTCAATGAAATCGGTCGTTCTATGTTGGAAATGCTGGGTGTTTTGGCTGTTACGGGCGTATTAAGTGTTGGTGGAATTATGGGATATCGTTTCGCCATGGATAAATATCGAGCGAATGAAACACTCAATGAATTGCAGATTCGAGTCGCTGATTTATCCCGTCAAATGCTGAATGGAATAATTGAGTTGTCTGTTGATGAAATGGGGGACCGTACCCGTATGGGTTATCCAATTCGGGCACGTATCAGTCCGCAGTATGCCGATTATTTTGAAGTGTTTTTAGATGAAGTTCCCAGTGGCGTTTGCCGTCAATTGCTCAAATCTCAATGGACAATCCCTTATTCTATTTTTGTCGGCACAACCGAATATGAAATTGATGCAAGCATTTGTAATGAAGCTGAAACCGTTACATTGGCGTATGAATTTAAAGATGACTTAACAGAAAAGAAATTTATTGAGGAAGAAGAACGGCACGAAACATGGCGGTGTTATCGGGATAACGATTGTAAATGTGCCACGTGTGAACAAGGCTTATGTAAAACAATGTGTCCAGAAAATAGTGGATGCGCCAAAAGCTATGATAATCCCAATTCTTGGATGTGTTGTTTAAAAGACAGTATTGTGAGCGGATTGTGTTGTACCAGTATTGGAGAAAATGGGGAATGTTGCGATTCAAACAATAAATGTTGTCCAAAAGACAAACCGCTCAGAGATAAAGACGGTAATTGCTATTCGTGTGATGAGGAAGCACAGATTAATGTAGAAGGAACAGTAGAAAATTGTGCTGTTTGTTCCAATCGCTTGGTATCCGGTTCCAAAAAATATTGTGTTTTAAAGTGCGGACTTAAAGGAACAAGTAATGCAGACAAACCATTAATGGATACTGATGGTAAATGTCATGCCTGCGATGAAGAAGCAGGTGTAAACGTAAAGGGAGTAGAGGAAAATTGTAATGCTTGTTCTTCTTATGGACGATATGTATCCAATGCCGGTGGTGACGGTAATTATTGTGTTTTATGTGGCGTAAAAGGATCATCTGTTGAAAAAAAACCATTACTTTATTGGGGTGGAACATGTACGACCTGTACTGATGAAGGTCGTTTGCGC
>JAFZGR010000068.1 GCA_017555325.1 Alphaproteobacteria bacterium
ATTTTTTAGATTTTCCTTTTTTATTGTTCTTTTGATTTTCTTTGTGTTTTTCTCTGCGTTCAGCCTCTTTTGTTTTCCGTTCTTTATCCATTTCTTCCAAAATTTTCTTTTGTTCCGGCGTTAACAAAGCTTCAAAATCTTTTTTATTTTTTTCACGTAATTCTTTAGATTTTACTTGTAAGGCTTTCATTTCTTCCATAATTTTTTTCATTTCTTCCCGTTGAACTTTACGCAATTCTTCGGATTTCTTTTGTTGTTCTTCCGTTAATTTTAAACGTTTTGCAAAACTTTCCTTGTGTTCAGCCATACGTTTTTGAAATTCTGCTTTCTTTTCAGCACTAATTTCTGGACGACCTTTTCTTTCTCCAGCAAAATGTCTTTCAATGTTGGCACTAAATGGTTTATCTTCGGCAACATTTTTGCCACCCCATGCATAAGCAACTGAAGATAACAACACCAAACCTAACGTTAATCCTAATATTTTTTTCATGTCTAGTCTCCTTTCAAATAAGACAGTTTTTCACTTAAAATGGAACGAGCGTTAAACAAACGAGATTTAACCGTTCCGGTTGAGATTTTTAAACGAGCTGCAATTTCTTCGTAGCTCATCTCCTCAAATTCATAATAAATAATCACATCACGCATTTTTGAGGGTAATGCGTCAACCGCTTTTAAAATGAGTTTTTGACGCTTTTTGGCATCAATTACATCTTCTGCCGAAGAAGATTTATCCTGAATTTCACCGATTGCATCTTCTGATACCTGCAAAGATGATGTCTTATACTGTTTTGTTCGAAAATAATCCCGACACAAATTAGCCGTTAACATTGCAATCCAAGATGTAAATTTCCCTTCTTCTGTATAAGCGGTTTTGTGTTCCCAAGTTTTTAAATATACCTCCTGTTCTATATCTTCATTATAACTTCCCGTCATCTTTTTGATGATGGAACGAATACGTGACCGGTTTTCTTTAATCAATGCCTGCATTTTAAATTACCATAATAAAACCATACTCATCCGTCGGGATAACCGAATCCCCTTCCGACACTGATGTATCTATTAAAGAAATTTCCTCAACAGAACCATAAAGATAACCATAAAAATTATCCAATTCCGCCTCATTTATTCGATTGTATTGAGGCATCCCAATCATCAGATTTACAAACAAAACACACCCCAACACACCGGTTGCCAATTTAAATTGATTTCGGCGTTTTTTACGTTTTAAGTAAAGCGGTTTTGCTTCTTGAAGTAGTTTAGAAATATCTGACATTGTTTTTATCTCCTTCAATTATTCAAAACGAATCTTTTTTAAAAAAGTTCATTTTTTTTGTTTTATTTTTTTTGAAACATCAAGATTCGTACAATTCCGCCTAAATCCTTATACATTTTTATACATCTAAATTGATTAGCCATTATTTGAATAACATCGTTTTCTTGGCCGATACCAATTTCAAAAAACACAACACCGCTTTCTTTTAACAAGAATGGCAAAACATCACTCAACTGCCGATAAGCATCTAATCCATCCAAACCACCATCTAATGCCAACAACGGATCATATAAACGCACTTCCTTATCCAACAATGCAATATCATTATGCGGAATATATGGCGGATTTGAAACTACCACATCATATTTTTCCAATCCGGCACAAAAATCAAGCGCATAAAAATCTTTTTGAATCCATTTTGCCCGATTGTTTGCATCATTTTTTTGCGCAATCGTTAAAGCCAGTTCTGATTTATCAATACCCGTACCAGTTGCACTTGGATATTCATCCAACAAAGTTAACAACAAACAACCGCTTCCTGTTCCGATGTCTAAAAATGACAGACATTGATTTTGTTCTTTAAAAGTAGTCAAAACGGCTTCAATCAGTGTTTCCGAATCCGGACGAGGATCTAAAACATCCCTACTAACATAAAAATCGCGTTTCCAAAATCCCCGTAATCCGATAATTTTAGATACCGGTTCTCCGGATTTACGTCGTTGAATAAAATCTGATATCTGCGTATCTGTGGGACAACCTTTATAATAATCATAAAAATATTGTGCATCTAATCGAGGGGTATCCGATACCCCTTTTAATGCTTCTATGATATTATCTAGGGTAATCATTTCTTATCCATCAATTTCCGCCAATCGTTGCATTTGATCTTCAGTTGTTAATGCATCAATAAAGTCGTCCAAGCCAATACCATCTATTACTTCCGATAATTGATATGATGTTTTGTTAATACGATGATCAGTAACCCGTCCCTGTGGGAAATTATAAGTCCGAATTCGTTCTGATCGGTCCCCTGAACCCACTTGATTCTTACGGTTTTGAGAACGCTCTTTATCTAATGCTTGTCGTTGCATATCATATAAAGCCGTTCTTAACCGCATCATAGCTTTGTCTTTATTCTTAAATTGAGATCGTTCTTCCTGTGATTCAACGGCAATACCTGTTGGTTTATGCACAATCCGAATAGCACTGTCCGTCTTGTTAACATGCTGCCCCCCGGCCCCCGATGCACGACAAGTCGTAATTTCCAAATCTGCTTCATTAATCTGCACATCAACTTCTTGTGCTTCCGGCAACACTGCAACCGTTGCTGCTGATGTATGAACACGCCCTCCGGATTCTGTTTCAGGAACACGTTGCACACGATGAGCACCCGATTCATATTTTAGCTTTGCAAATACTGATTTTCCGGAAATTTGAGCAACCGCTTCCTTATATCCCCCCAAACCTGTTTCATTTAAAGATAAAATTTCAAATGTCCAGTGTTTTAAAACAGCATACCGTTCGTACATACGGAATAACTCGGAAGCAAACAATGCCGCTTCTTCCCCTCCCGTACCTGCACGCACTTCCAAAATCACGTTACGATCATCAGCTTCATCTTTTGGCAACAATAAAATTTGAATTTCTCGTTCTACCTGAGGCAATTCTTCTTTCAATGCATAATATTCTTCATTTGCCATTTGTCGCATTTCTTCATCCATGGACTCATCACCCATAATCATTTCGGCATCGGCTAAGTCCTGCAATATTTTTTTATATTTTAAACCAGCATTGCGAATATTTTCCAATTGGCTTAATTCTTTGGATAATTTAACAAATTCATCACCAGAAGCCCCTTGTGACAACAAAGCAGTTAATTCTTCATACCGAGCAATAATCGGCTCTAATTTTTGTTCAAAATTCATTTATTGACTCCACACTTAAAAATATTTACAATTCAAGCAATTATCTTTCAAAAGAAGACGGCTTTAAAATAATATTGTTTTTAACGGTTTCCGTTTCTGATAATAATCCTTTTGATACACCGTTAATATAAACTTCCAAACCCGATGCATTCCCTGTTCTCATAATTAAATCATTTTCGGATTGTGGCACAAAATAAGCATCACCGGCAGACAAGATTTGATTAAAAATGACTTTTTTATTTTCTTTTACATCAATCCACACTCTGCTTTTTGCAACAATAATCAATTCTGTTTGAGATTCATCCCCATATTTTTGACCGGTTATTTTAGATAAAAACGCATCTGAAACAATTTTTTCGGATAAATTTTCATTTGAAACCTCATCAACCTTATCTGATACATCCGTTGATAAAACAATATCTTCTGTTATTTTTGATTTTGACAATTCATCCGAAGTATCGGATAATTTATTGATATCTTGTACATCCGATGAATTAACAACTGTTTCAATTTGAGTTTCAGGCACTGTTAAGAGTGTGTTAATTGATGGAACATCACTTTTTTTTATTTCCGATTGTTCAGCAATCATTGTTTGCATAATCGGTAATTTTTCAAATGAAAACTGCAATTGAGATACATAAGGAACAGAGGACCACATAATCCAAATACCGATTAATGCCACAACCATACAAAACAGAACGAATTTAGAAGGCATAATATTGTTTTTAGAGCGTATTGGCAATTCGGTCGGCAGTGTTATCAAATGGTTTGTTTCTTCTTTAAAACGACTAACCAAATCTTCGGTATCCAATCCCAAATAATCAGCATATGTCCGTAAAAAAGCAACACCATACACAATAGCCGGAAATGCCGTATATTGATTTTCTTCCAAGGCTTTAATATAAATCGCCCTGATTTTTAATGTATCAGCTACGGCCTCAACCGTTATTTTTTTTCGAATACGAGCACGCTTTAATTCGTCACCAAGCGTATCAAATAATCCCGGTTCTGTTTCATTTACTTTGCTCTCTTTTACGATATGGTTTTTTTCCATAAGTTCCTCATTATTTTTGAATGATTGTAATTTTATAACGTATTTTTATAAAAATGTCCATAACAAATTCGCATAGACCAAAAAGAAAACAAGAATACCTGCAATTCCCAAAGCCGGACCAAACGCATCAGCCTGTTTCTTTTTGCAAAATACTGTCACTGCAAAAATAACAAAAGATAAAACCAATGTTAAATTTAAAGCTATCATTCCAAACCAGGCTCCTAATGCTGTTAACATTTTTACATCTCCGGCTCCAA
>JAFZGR010000069.1 GCA_017555325.1 Alphaproteobacteria bacterium
ATCCAGTTGTTTTGAAATATAAGCCATTTTGACACCTTAAAAAATTTTTAATAAAAATTATCGTACTGTTTAAATACGATAATATATATCGTTCTATGACAAGCCTACTCATCCGTCATCCTGCAATTCCACCTCGTAATGTGATGAAGTGAAATAAACAAAATATAAAGTTTTATTATAAATTATAGCAACACAGACACCTTTTATTCTCTCAGCATAATATGCCTTATGATAAACAGCAATTCAAAAACCTGCTGTTTGTTCAAATAAAAGGGAAATAATATAACATTAATAAAATAAAAGCCGCTAAACCCCGAAAGATTTAGCGACAGTGTATTTGGAATACATTTAATAAAGATTTTCATGTATACAATCACTAACGAACTTTTAATTATTAAATTAACAAGTCTTCTCTGATTGTACTTAAATGTATACCATATTTTTTTTAAAGAATGCAAGTGTTTTTTTTAAAAAAATAAATAAAAATATTCAAAAGACGGTAATTTACGGAAATAGATTCACATTTTTTAATTAAAAATCATACAATTATATAAAATTAAAAATTTTGATAAAAATTTAATTTTTTTTCATAATCAGTGTTTCGACCACCCCAAAAACAAAAATATTTTAATTTTGACCTATTTTTTTAAGCATTTTATCGGCTGTTTTTAAAATATCTTTCGGTTTATCGACAAAATAAATATACTTCATTTGCTGTTTTGATAATACGCCTTGCCGATTCATTTCCTCTGTAAAATAACGCATATTATCCCAAAAATGATTGATATTAAAGAAAACAATTGGTTTAAAAAGCGTTTCTTCAGTATTTTCTTTTCTTTCCGACGAGTTTGCCTTCAAATTATTTTCAACACTTTTTGTTTGAGGAATAAATGGCAGATAAAATCCTGTTGAATCAACTGTTTGTTGCATTAAATCCGCAAACACGCCAATCGTTTTCCATCCACCGGGAAGAAAAACATACATATCTGTTTTATGCTCGATATATCTGCGTTGTTGCTCGGGAGTCGTTATCGAAATAAAAGTTGCCTGCCTACAAGCCGAATCAGGCAGACAATTTTTTTGATACGTTTTATTATCCGTAATAATCAAAACCTGCCCTTTTGATAGAACCGCTCCTTTTATCATTTCAATTGCACCTTCGGTTGCAAAATTATCAGCGAATAGAATTGTTTTGTTTTTCTCCGCCATTCTTTTCCCGAATTTATACGCTTCTTTATCAAATTGAAACTCTTTTGGCACTACCGAATCACTCACAATTGTAATTGTTTGCAACGAATTATTTAATATTTGTCGATTAGGTATTCCAAATGGCGTTGCGGATGATCCAAAGGCATTAAGTTGTTCGGATTGCTTTGTTTCAGATGATGAAGCCATATCTGATACTGTTTGAGCCCATACATTTGCCATTATACCACTTATAACCGCACAACAAAAGCATCCAACCCTAACTGTCCGAAACATCTTTCTGCCTCCCCCTTTATTTTTATTTTTTTACAGAATAACAATGTGCCGATTGTTTTATTTCCTCCTAAAAAAACAAATCGGCACACGCCCCCTAACTCGTTTAACGGTTAAAAATAGCGTCTTTTACCCGTTCCAAAACCGGATGAGCCAAAGCACGGGCTTTAACAGCACCAGCTTGCAACATATCTTCTACTTCATCAAAGTGAGACAGATAATACATATATTTTTCCCGTTTTTCAGCCATTTCATCCGTAATAGCCTGCAAAATCATCTTTTTAATGGTACCGTATCCCATTCCACCTTTTTCCAAACCCTCTTTAATTTCACCAACAACGTTTTCAGGTGCAATACCTCGTGCAATTTGATACAACAAAATTTCATCCGGATTTTTCGGTGCATTGATATCCTGACAATCGGTTTTAATACCCATAACAGCTTTTTTCAACACATTATCTTCAGCAAACAATGGTATAACATTGTTATAGCTTTTACTCATTTTACGACCGTCCGTCCCTGGTAAAACCTGCGCTGATTCCGTTAAGAAAGAGGTTGGAATTTTCAATACTTCCTTGTCATACAACGCATTAATTGAACCGGCAATATCAGCGGCAATTTCCACATGTTGCACTTGATCTTTTCCAACAGGAACCATATCGGTATCATATGCTAAAATATCAGCCGCCATTAACACCGGATAGGTATATAACCCCATATTAATACCGGCATCTTGCGGTTCACCTTTGGCGATATTTTTATCAACAGCCGCTTTATAAGCATGGGCTTTATTCATAAATCCCTTTGGCGTATAAGCCATTAAAATCGTCGTTAGCTCAAATAATTCAGGCACATCAGACTGACGATAAAACACCGAATGATTAGGATTCAACCCACAAGCTAAATACGCACAGGCAATTTCTTTTGTTAACTGAGCCAACAACGGGGCATCTTTAATGGCATTGACAGCATGATAATCAGCAACAAACATTACATGACGACCAGATTGGTTTACCTGATGACCTAATTCAATAGCGGGACGAATTGCCCCAACATAATTTCCGATATGCAATGTACCTGTTGGCTTAACCCCTGTTAAAATTGTTTTATTTGCGTAATTCATATACCTCTCCCGTATAATAAATAAAAAATGAGCATTTAAGATAATAAAAGCAAGATGTAACTGATTATAAAGTCACATGGGCAAAAAAAAACGCCCTCCATACAGATTAACGGCACCATCGTTCAAAAAAATGAATAGATTGACAATATGTCATATAGATTGACTCCGTTTCTAATTAACCAATGTGAGCAGTTTATCTGAAAAAAAAACATTTAGCAAGCAAAAAAAATGAAAATACTCTTTTTGTTAAAGGATAAAACATTCAACCAAAATACAAAACGATTTTACCTTTTCTTAACCAACAAAAAAAGGGACTTTCCAATCGAAAAGGACTATTTCTTTACCAACAAACACCTAATTGAGTATAATCATTTTTTTCACGTGATTTTACAGCCCCCGAATAACCGACACACCAAGATTGAGAAGAATTCCGCTCTTGTGCAAAAATACATGACCATTGTCTGTCAAAGTTAGGATAAAAACTGATAATAGTATCAACCGATATTTTTGGGGTATAAGTTCCCAAATTTGAATCCCAATTAACAACAAAATCATCCACAGTCATCATTTTCTTTCCGAGAGCTGCACAAATTGAATTTGCATCCCACCAAGATAATTGCTTATGATAAAGATAAATATCTTTGGAATTATCTAATTTGATTTGTATTAAATTAATCGGAAGACAGCGCCCTTTTGCTCCATTAGGAAAAGGATCCGTTGAACTGGTATTCGGACTGGAACAAAAAGTGTTTCCCGTGCAATCACTATTAGATGAACACCCTTGTGTTGCACAAACAGCATTATAACAGGCTCCTTCTCCATTTTGACATGGTGTGCCATTATCTTTACGCCAACAAGTAAACAAATATGAACAGTAAGCACATTCACCGCAATCTGCATCCGTACTACAATGCCTTATCGGGGAAAATTGCTTCTTATAACATCTGCCATTGTCACAGTGTTCATCTTCTGCGCACCTTGGATTACAAACACCGTTTCCGCCGGCAAAATAAAAAGTCATCATATTTTCTTCATTACAAACAGGCGTATCTTCCACTTCCGTCTCATTTATATCAACATATAAAATCTCACGGGGACGAGAATCATAAATCATCCGACAAACCCGTTTTGATATTTTTTTATTTTGTCCGAGATGCATATAAACCAAATTATCAGACGTTAACCCAACTTCCCCAAAATCATAAAGAGTTTGTTCAGACGCCCATTCATCCAAATTGGGTTCTTTACCATTAGAAACCTGTGTAATTAAATCCAAAACACGATGAGCAACATCCCTAACTGTTTGATTTGCCTTATATTTATCCATACTATAACCATACCCCATAATACCGGTAACACTTAATATACCAATAACAGCGAGTACGCCTAACATTTCCAACATAGATCGACCGATTTCATTCTGGTTATTTTGCATTAGTATCCTCTTTCATTAATGTGTGCATATAATCATAAGTATAATAAAAGGGACCTTTTTTTCCAGCTTCGAATCAGCATAATCAGATTTTTAGGAAAACAAATAATTATTGTTTTAGTTTAAATACTTATCTGAAATTTTCAAAAAACACAAAATGTAAAAAAAATTATTGCAATTAATCGTCCGTTTTTGTACAGATAGGTGCTTTTATGTACTTATGATTGTTGAGCTTA
>JAFZGR010000070.1 GCA_017555325.1 Alphaproteobacteria bacterium
ATTGATGGTTTCATTGACCCGATATTTCATCATCCCATATTTATAACCCATGATACCACCAACACTCAATACGCCGATAACAGCTAACACACCCAACATTTCCACCATAGAACGCCCTTTTTCCTTTGGATTGGTCAATGTGCTTAATTGAACGGCTTTTTCATTCAAAATTACTTGTTTTTGATGTTCTTTTTGTATTCGTTGTTCCATAATACACCCCTTTTTAAAATATGAATTATAAAATGAGTGTAATAAAAGGGACCTTTTTTTCCCGCTTCAAATTGGGAAAATCAGATTTTTAAGAAACAAAAAGATTGTTGTTTTAATTGAATTATTTAGTTAAAACCAAAAAAAATACCGAAAAGTAAAAAAAAGTGTTGCAATAATACGTCCCTTTTTTTGCGGATAAAAAAATTTATTTCATTTACCCCCCCAAAAAAAATAACAACATCCTCTTAAATATCATAAAAAAGGACGGTATTTTTCCGTCCTTTCAACTTTAATTAAAATCAGCATTTTTTTTATCAATTAAGGAGCTAATTCTAACCATACCTTCCCTGGATTTTTCCAATAACAACACCCACTGGAAGAATAAGCAAGTAATCCGCCATGATCACCAGCATTTAATGTGCCCATTAACTCATTTTGCCAATAATGATTATATCCAACCGATTTAACAATCGTACCGGTAATCCAGTCACACCAACTATTATAATGACTTTCAGACGGCATATTAGTACTATTTACATAAAAACGAAGATCATCATCTACATAACCATCTACATACACTTTATAATTGTAGTTATAGGGGCCAAACTTTGTGACAACCGGAATACACCCCGGTGCTGGTCCCCATGGACAGGCATCAAAGCCCCCATCAGAACGCAAAACAATTGTACAAACATTATTAATAAGTGTTCCACCATCCGGACAACCACATGTATTTGTTGAAGCATCATATTGTGGTCTTGTTTTAGGACAAGCCTCGCATATCTTTGTTGAAGAATTCCAATATGGCTTTGCACTATTTGCCGTATAACATGTCACACATTTATTCTGTGTTGTGCTCCATATTGGCGTTGCTGTCGGACAAGTTGTACACGTTGTACCATTCCAATATGGTTTAGATGCATCTAGTGTATAACAAGATAAGCATTTATTTTCTGAAACACTCCAAATTGGTTCAGCTGCCGTACACGTAATACAATCCCTTCCATTATAATGAGCCTCTCCTGAACAAACGCATGTTTTTTGTTCTTCATTCCACGTAGAACCGTTCGGACAAGTTATACAAGCATTACCGGTATCATGTTGTCCGGTCGGACAGCCACAAGTCCGTTTAAATATATTCCATTGATGATAAGGTTTACACGTAATACATGCACTGCCATTATAATGAGCACTTCCCGAACAAACACAGGTCTTTTCGTCTTCATTCCAAGTAGAACCACTTGGACAGGTTATACAAGCAGTTCCCGTATCATGTTGTCCGGCAGGACATGTACAAGCAAGAGCCCCTTCATCCCATATTTGATAAGTTTCGCAAGTAATACAGGAAAATCCATTATAATGCGTTCCTGATGAACAAGTACAACTTTTACCATCCGGTCCGATTTCCCATGGGAAAGGACAATTTAATGGTTTTTTCGGCAAAATACAAAAAGCACCATGTCTAGTCGTACTCGGTGTATGGTTTTTCACATAATTAGAGGCATTAAATGCGGCAGAAGAGGAATTACGATAACACATTGTTCTGGAACAATCATCCGTTGCCGTATTAATCCATAAAACACTTGGGGCTGATTTCATATTCTTCTTTAAAAACGGAATCAACCCCTCACTGCCACAGGTAATATCAACCGTTCCTTTTTCAACGGCTTTTTCAACGGTTGATTTCGTACAATCAAAATCCGTAATACGAACCATTCGAATACCACTGGTACCGTGATTTCCCAAAGACCGACAGAAATTTTCAGCCGCTGACCAAGAATAATATGTTTTATCGGTTGAATAATACCAAACATTACCATCCGAATCCTCAAACGAAGTATATGATAATTTTTTACAGGTCGGATTTAAACATTCTCCACATTCCGATTTAACATCACATACACAGAATAAATCATCTTCTTCCCCGACACAATCTTCATTCCGATAGCATTCTACACAAATTTTTTGTTCGGAATCATAATACGGCTTACTAATGGGGCAACATACTCCATCATCCACCTCCGTTTCTCCTTCCGGACAAACACACGTTTCCATGTTTTCATTCCAAATTTGATTAGATGGACACACAACACAATCCCATCCGATATCATGTGTACCACTCGGACAAACACAACTCGTTCCATCATCAGATACAACATACGGAGACGTACAATCTTTTTTGCCATCATTATCCAAATCCGTCGGATTTGTAATAATATTTTTTTCACCCAAATTAAAAACAACATCTGTTGTTTCGGAACATGTTTCCGGCAACATACCAATATCCATTTGTGCAAAATATTCTCGTCTATTTTGTAATTTTTCACAGATGGATTCACTAACCTGATAAAGAGTCACTAAATATGATTTTTCCAGTCTTGTTACCATTCTAATCGTGTGTCCATCTTCCTCTGGTGAAAAACGATATCGTTTTAAAGAGCCTTCAACAAACTGATTTAATTCAATCAATCGGCTTTTTCGATTATTTTTAGAGGCTAACACCTTTGTTTTTGCAACAACATCCTGAATAACACCGGCCTCATAAGAAGCATGGGCATACTCATAACCCCACATTCCCCCAATAGACAACAAACCGATAAGAAC
>JAFZGR010000071.1 GCA_017555325.1 Alphaproteobacteria bacterium
ATATGATACAGGCACAACCTGTGCAACGTGTACAGCTCCATATGTTGTAAATAATACACAAACAGGATGTACTTGTCCGACAGGAACGCATGATAATGGCACAACGTGTATCACTTGTCCGGAGGGCTCAACTTGGAATGATGAACATAAAGCGTGTGCCGTAACCGTTTCGATTGAAACAGGCGGATATTATGAATATATTAATAATCAGGTTGGAACATATTCATTAACCAAAGGAAATTCGTTAGTATTTACTTTTCCAAACACAATTACAACTGGTGTATGGCAGTTAATCGGAACAAATCAAAAAGCCGATATTTCTGCAAGTGTTCAATTAGGGAGCTGTCCAACATGGACCGGTCGTTTAACTGTAACAAACAATCAGATAATCTTAACAAATACAACTATTTCAAATTTCGCTCCGGTTCAATATGATCAAGATACCGGATGCTATAATAATCATGGACAGCATTTATCAATAACATTAAAAAGACCAAAAGAAAATCAAATTGTTGTATCGACAGCGGTAAATACACATAAAGATCTTGCTCTTGTCGAAACATTCTATGCAACCGCAACGGTATCTTTATCAACGGCACAAGCCATTTTGATGCAATAACATTATGTCAATATGAAAGGATGAAACAATTAAAGGGCAGATTTTTTCTGCCCTTTTTTAATTAAAAGCCTCTCTATTATTATCAAGGTATATACCTTTATATTCCTCTTATCATTTTGTTTTCCCATTACCACCCCCTGCCCGCATCTTTACCACAAAATAAGGTTTCAATGCTGATTTTATCCGTATCATTCGTGTATAAATTCGGCATATCCTGTTCAAATATCGGCTCTGCAAAGGTTAACGCTAATGCATCTCCCCAATCGGGCGAACGCCCTAAACGTCGTTTTAAACTTTCTTTTTCTTCCAATTGTAATCGTCCCAACCGATCATATTTTTTATTCACATCACATAAATCATCCGTAATGGCTGTATCGTTCGGCAAATAAACAGGACTCGTTCCCGTCAACCATTGACGAATACCGTCCCACATTTCTGCCCGTTTATTCACGTATCTGTCTGATTGAATGGCTTTTTCCCCAAACGATATACCTCGAACAACTTCCCGAAATCCTCTATCCGTTAAAATATCATACACACCGGCGCCCTGTCCACCGATATCCAAAAAAATGCGATATGGTTGATATTGCTGAATGTAATGCGTGACAATATTTGCCACTTCTACTGTGTCTTTTTTCCGATAGGCTTCAAACCGTTCACATACACGCCCCCGTCGGAAACAAAAAACAGTTTCATCATCACCAAAACGGGCAATGTCCAATCCGATAAGCAACAAACCGGATGTTTCAATCAGATGACCTGATTGTGCCTTTTTAACGGACTGCAAATCTATCAGCTTATTATTCCCGTTTAAAATAGGTTCACCTAACCAAATGTGTGCATAATCCGTTGGATTTTTCTCTCGACACTTATCGGCTAAATCTTTCATTTCCTGCGGACAAAAGGGATTATCCGTATAATTGACTTTTTGTACCAACGTATTGGCATCCGGTTGAGCCGCTACCGCTACCCATAAAGGATCATTTTCCTGTTCTCGATTCATGGATATCCAAATTTCGGAATTCGGCTTACGAATGGTCGGTTCTAATATATCCCATGATTTTTTGGTAATGGTTTGTGCTTCTTCAATCCAAGTAATATCTGCTCCCTCCAATGATTTTATTTTTTGGGGATCTTGATCTCGCAAACCTTTAAATACAAAAACTGTTCCGGTCACTTTATTTTCAATTTTGGTATCAGTCACTTTATAATCACTTAACCGGTAATATGAAATACGATCAGACAATAATTTATGAACAGAATCCCGAATAGAACCCTGAATTTCTCTTAAACAGACAATAAATAATTTTTTCATCCGCCCCAAAATAAGTAAACTGTCGGCAAAGGCATAAGATTTTCCTCCTGCCCGTCCGCCGTAATAAAATTTAATGCGTTTTTTCTGACTTAACAACGGACGAAAAACCGCTGGTATGCACACCTTGATTTTTGGCATAAAAAACTCCTTAAACATATTCTACCGTAAATGGCAAACTATTTTCCTCTGTCGAATGATTATTATCTGCTGTTGCATTGCCGAATGATGTTCGATATTCCGTTTTATCAACCTCAATAAATTCAACCAACAACTGCGGTAAATTTTCAAATCCTTTTTCTTTATCCTTTTTATCCGTATATAATCCAAACAGTTTTCCTTTTAATTCCTCCGACTTTAACGCTGCCGTAAAATCGGGTTTAGGGGCCATGGACAAGGCCGTTTCCTGAATATCACATAATTTTGAAAAACTATCTGCAATTGTATATGAAAAAAGGGTCGGTTCATCCTGTGTGTCAGAAAAAACATCTGTTTGTTTTTGCTCTGTACGCTGAATTTGTTCAGCGGAAAGCATTTCTGCCTTCCGCTGTGATGGCAATACATCTTGTTCAAGAGAAACCATTTCTGTTTTTTTCTGAACCGATGGCAACTTCCGTTCACCGGAAGTTTTTTTTACCTTTCGGTGAACGAGCGAAACAATTTCAGATGAATGATTTTGCTTTTTGGGCTTATTTTCAACTGAATTTATCCGATTATTTAATTGATGACATTCCGGCATATCCGTTGCCGACACATCCTCCGTCGTTATCGGATAAAACGCCGGTTTCGTTTGCTGTACAATCATCGTTTTTACTCCTTTTATGGTATCATAACTGTCAATAATTCAGTCAATGCCGTAGTATCGGCTACCACCCCTAATGCCGCTAAAATACCCGTTACGATAAATGTTATCATTTTCTTTTTGTTTGTTTTTAAAAATAATAATAATCTGTCTTTCATGTTAATACTCCTTTCCTGTTTTCATAATTAACGATAAAACCTCTGCCCGATGCCCCACCTGTGCTGCCCAACGACTGGACAACATTTCTTTCGAAGCGGTCAGATAATCCCCTATCGTTAACGCTTTTATCAATTTGCGGAATCCCAAAAATCCCGCAAATCCTAAATTAAAAACCATTTCCACAATCACGCCTTTTCGAATATTATCCAGTTTTTCATACCAAACAAATGCATCCGAACAATTTTTTTCGGCCGATTGTAAATCATTCTCCAATAAATACTCAGCTTCTGTTTCGGTTATACCGACATCAGTTAAATTACGCCCAATGCCGATTGTCAACCGTCCAGTCGAACAATGATATGGTTTAAGACGCATCCCTTCATGTCGTTTAATCCGCTTTTTTAAAGCCGGGGTAATAATGCTCATTTCGTTTAACCTCCTGTATTATAAGTGTTTTTAACTCATCAATTTTTGTTTCTACCCGCACGATATCATCTCGCAGGGCATACTGTGCTGAATCCTTGGCAACCCGCAACTCAAAAATTGATACCTCTTTTTTCACTTCATTGATTTGACCCAACAAATAAAAAACAAGCGGAATTAAAAAACCGGTCACCGTTTTATGCAGAACTTCATAAAATCTATCCATAGATTTTGGCATTTTTCTTCTCCTGTCCATTTTCCGCTCCCTAAATATTTTCCCCCGAAAAAATATATTTTCGAGGGAAGTTAACGGTTTTTATTCGGTTAAACAAAGCTGTTCCAAAATGTATCAGACACTGGCACGCCCTGTAAAATACGCGCATTGCGTTGATCAGGGGTTAAAGAAGAATCAGCTCCCAAAGCAGCCTCTTGAAATGCATACAATTCATCTTGTGTTTTAAACGGAGTCATTTGCATATTTTGAGATTCAACCGATGATTTCATATCGGTCATCTGACTGCTTGGTGTTGGTGTACCGATGGAATATTTATCTGTTGTATTCATTCCATCTAAACCGACAGATGAAGTCGATAACATATCTTCAACCGTAGAACCTGATGATGTTCCTATTGTCATAAATGCATTATCAACTGTGCCGTTCGGCATTGAGGCATTTATTTTACTACGCAGCGGATTGGAAGCATTTAATGTATCGCTTACTGTATCCATACTCATCGGTCCTGTTTCAGATGTGGACATAAACGATTGCATAGGTATTGTTTTTGCATTTACAATATCCGATTGCGGAAAAGCAAAGGCGTTTTGTCGATATGACATATTCAAATCTATCGGATTAACCACATTTGAGGTATCAAAATTCATGCCGGAAGAAATTGTCGTATCTGTTCCAACAGCTGAAAAATCCACCGGAGAATGTTGAGGAGAAACAAAAACATTTTGACCAACATTCATCAAATCTGAAGATGAAAAATTATCTTCATTTACAGAGTTAAAAACGTTATTTACCTGATTGTTTTTATTAGAATAATCACCCCTGCTGAACATTGTTAAAGATTTTTGATTTTCTTGCTGTACAGCATTGCTTTGAACACCTTTCGGATATAAAACAGACATAATTTCCTGCGGTGTAAAACCAGCATCACTCAATCGATTCCACTCTTTATCTTTTGCACTCATTTGCGTACGGGATGTATTTACCCGATTATTGATTGAATATCCATTAGACGGCATCATACGGGAACGAGCGCTACCTGATTGGGTTGTGCCACTAACCGTATATCCATTCGTTTGAGAAAGACCAGATGGACGGATGTTAAAATACGGCTCATAAATGGTATTTGCTGTCGGATTTTGCAAATATTGTCGCCGAACATCGTTTTCTGCCTGTTGAAGAGACAAACTATCTGCTGTTGACTGCGTTTTTAAAACAGTATTTTTCAACTCCATTCCATTTCGCAAACCATTTATCGCCGCATTCGGCAATGAGGCAATCCCCGTTAAATCCAATGCTTTCGGAGCACGACTATTAACGTTTAAAATATCATTAACATAATTAAAATTTGTCATTTTAACCTTCCTTTTTTAAATTAATGTTAAGCAATAATAATTTTATTTAATTTATTGATTATAAAAAAAACAACAATAAACGCATATACATTTATATTACAAAAAAATACTTCTGTTATACCTTGTTATTCGGGATTAATACCGATTATCCATTTGAAACGGATTTACCCATTTGAGAATAACCATATGCGGTTGTTGCCGTATTTAAAGCACCACCCAATACGCTCAACATATTGTTTAGACTTTGCTGTTTTGCCGCTGCCTGTTGTTGTGCAACACCTTGTTGAACAGCATAGATGTTTGCTTGATTTTGATACCCCATTGGGCTATTTTGCAAGAGTGCATTCATCTGATTAATTGCCGTTTGATAAGCCGTATTTGTAAAATTACCGGCTGCAATGGCATCATTTAGGGATTGCGTATAAGCATCCTGACCTGCCATAACACTCTTGTAAGTCGCTTGATTAATGGCATCATTTTGTTCTTGCATTAAATTATTAACGGCCGTTTGGTATGCCTGTGAACCAACCGACAATCCCTGATTAGCCAATCGGGTTTCCAAATCAGCCATTTGTTGTTGATGTTGCGGGGTTAAGCGATCCATATATGATTGATATGTTGCATTTTCCATCCGCTGACGGGCTTCATCAGAAGCCGAAACGGCAGAAACCAGCCCTTGATTAGATAAATCAGAAGCCAACTGATACGCTTCCTGAGCCATTAAGTTGTTTGTTTTATCGGCTGTTGACGTATCATAAGACTTTAAATAAGATAAATAATTCTCTCCGGCAGAGGTATCAACTTTAACATTTGTACCTAAAATCTTGGGTGGGATTATTATCATGATAATTTTAA
>JAFZGR010000072.1 GCA_017555325.1 Alphaproteobacteria bacterium
ATACAGCTTTTTTTTCAATTTAGCAAGTTTTTTTTAACAAAACAAATATATTTTACTAGTGCACACTCATTCCGATATACGCATTCTGATTCGCAACGGCAAACGCAACTTCTCGTGATGCTGCGTATCCCATTTTTTCTCCTTGAAAATTATAAATAGACCACACAACCGCATTATTCATCAACTCTTGTTTAATATAAGCCAATGCTTCATCCGGATAAACGGTCAACGACTGTAATATACCACTATTTTCTAATTTAGTAGATGTAATAATTTTTTTACCCATTCATATCTTCCTCTTGCATAGAAATCAAACAAGAATTTTCCTGTTTTGTTTTTATGGCAATCTTTTGTGCCTTTTTTTCCCGAATCGGTCGCAATAAATCAATATTTAATAACCCATTTTCCAAAAATGCCTCCCTTATCTTTAAACCTTCTGCCAAAACAAAAGATTTTATAAAGGAACGACCAGCAATACCTCTATATATATAATTTCTATTTTTTGCAGTTTCTTGCTTTCCACGAATAATTAATTGATTTTCTTCATAAGAAACATCCAAATCGGATTCGCAATACCCTGCAACTGCTAACGAAATTCGTAACGTATTCGGTCCCGTTTGTTCAATATTATACGGCGGAAAACTTTCAGAACCTTTGGCAATATTTAAAAACATATTTTCCAATTCATCAAAACCCAACATAAATGGTGTATGAAACGGATTAACGCTCATTAAATCATCCCCTCTCTTAACCGAATAAGAATATTTTCTTTATCCGTATTCAATTGTGCATCTCTTTCCATCAACCCTTCAATTGTTTTCACAGCATGAATAATTGTTGTATGATCTCTTCCAAATTGTGCCCCGATATCTGGTAAAGAAAGTGCTGTCATTGTTTTCGCCAAATACATTGCCAATTGGCGAGGACGAGCAATTTTTCTATCTCGTCGGGTAGATTTTAAATCACTTAATTTTAAATTATAATATGCAGCTGTTGTTTGTTGAATTTCTGCTACGGAAAATTGGCGTTCATATACTTGCAAAATATCTCTTAATACCTGACGTGTTGTTTCTAAATTAATAGCTGTTCCTAACATTTCCGCCTGAGCAATTAAGCGCTTTAATGCACCTTCTAACTCCCGAACACTGGCTGTAATATTTTTTGCCAAGAAATCCAATACCTCATTTGGAATTTTGGTTTTAACCATTTTCATCTTTTCTTGCAAAATGCCCAATCTCAATTCGTATGTTGTCGGTTGAATTTGTACAACCAACCCTTGTGCAATCCGTGTTTTTAACCGTTCTTCAACACTTTCCAAATCCATCGGATTGGTATCAGCAGACAAAATAATTTTCTTTCCCCGTGCAATCAATTGATTAAAAGTATGGAAAAATTCTTCCTGTGTTGCTTTCTTCCCAAAAATAAATTGAACATCGTCAATCATCAATACATCAACACTTCGGAATAAATCCCGGAATGAATCCGTATTGTTTTTACGCAAAGATTTAATAAAATGCTGGAAAAATTGTTCTGAAGATAAATATAAAACATTTTTATCCGGATAAACTTCTTTAATTCGCCAAGCAATCGAATGCATTAAGTGCGTTTTACCCAAACCAACCGGTGCTTGTATATAAAGCGGATTAAATGAAATACCCGTATCTTCAGCAACACGACGAGCTGCCTCATATGCAAATTGATTAGATTTTCCAACCACAAACGAATCAAATGTATGTGTTGCATCTAAATAACTCGGGATGCTTTCTCCATCACTTGAAACTTCAATTTCTATTTTTGAAGGTGTATGTGTAATGTATCTTTGTGACTGCTCCGTAATAATCGGCGTTGAAGGTGTAGGTATCGAACAAACATCCGGTGCTGATTTTGCCGTAGAAGCCTTTACCCGAAATTTTAACGTATCAATCTGTGGATTTTCTCGTTGCCAAACAGCTAGAATCTGATCGGAATAATTGCGTTTTATCATTTCTTCAATACAGGGGGTCGGAAAACACAAACAAACTTGATTCCCCTCTTTACGTTCAGGAACACTTCGTTTTAACCAACGAAGAACCATCTGGTTATTGACTTCTTTTTCAAGATTTCCATATACCGTTTGCCATTCATGAATTAAATCATTTTGTTCCATAAAAATCACCTGTTTTATTCTTATTTTTGTTTCTGTTTATTCATAACTTTATATTAAAAATTTTTCAACAAAAAGCAATTAACTTTTTGTTAATTTTTTAAAATAAATAGCTTGACCCAATATATATAAACACGAATCTATATCTTGTGTTTTTTAATTTTATTTTATCTATAATATAAGCACACATAGGGATCATTTTTGAAAACACATAAATACTCAAAAACGAATCTTAAAAAAAAACGGTAAAATACGAATCACTTGAGCGCTTATCCATCTTATCAATTAACCTACCGAGAACCTTTTCCTTGTGCTGCTAACATTGTTGTATTTAATTGTCCATGCGGATTACTTGCCGTTTCTTGCACAATGGAACGAACTATTTCCATAGAACGATTCGTTTCTACATCTGCCGGCGGTAACTTATCAACATCCACGCCATACAACATTTTCACTTTTTTATATTCTTCACGCTCTTGGGCACTTAACTCATTTGATTGTCCCAAATATCTGTTTTGCGTTGAATTTCGATCAATCCGACGATCATCTTCTGTTTTATAACCAGTTTTTCTGGTAATTGTCGGTTGAGCATCTTTAATTGCTTCACGAGAAAGAGCTTCTGCCGGTTTAATATCAAACTCTTTATACAAAGCCATCACATCTTTAACCAAATTCCCAGCTGCAAATGCTACATCATTTGCCCTTGGATCAGTTGTTTGAGCAATTTCCTTAAAACCAGCAACACCTGCACCGATTCGCCCCGCAGTCAATGCATCCAAATTCTTTTTAACGACCATTGAATCGGATTGTAATAAACGTCTTAAACTCTTACGCAAATCCTCTCTGATTTTTTCAAATCGTTTAACTCTTTTTTCTGCATTTTCTTTTAATTTTTTAAACTGAGGATCGTCTTTTCCTAAATCTTTGTTTTCAGGCTTTTTTAATTCCTCCAAACCCTTTTTCTGTTTACGAGGATCCTTTTGAGACAATTGTTGCTTAATCAATTCCTTACGAATCTCCGGGGGCAACAATGGTTGTTCCGGCTGAATAGGTTCCCCTGCTTTCGGTGGTTGTTTCGGCTGTGATTTATCCGATTTTTGCCCCATGTTTGCCGGTTGTTCTTTTTCTCTTTTTTCTTCTGCTTCTTGTGCTAACATTTCTTTTTGTTTCGCTGTTAAAGCTCCTCGACGGACCATATCACCTTTTTTCGGATGCATTGCCAACCGAACAATATCATTATCACCCAATTCGGCAGATAATGGCTTAATGGAATAAACATCATCTTCTCCGATAAATTGCTGAATCAACAAAATATGCTCATCTAACTCGGCAATCCGTTTCTGTGCTGTTTGCGAAAAACGATCTGCTACTTCTTTTCGATATAACAAACCGTTTCGCTCTTTTTCAAGAACTTTTAATTCTTCCCGAAAATCAATTCCTTGTGGTGCTAAAAACGATTCCTCTGAAAATGAATCTACTCCTAACATTGTTTCATTTTTAATTGTGTCTGTCATAGCACCCTCCAAAACAAAATTTCAATTTACATTATTATATACCATTTTTTTACAAAAAACAAGTCTTTGGATACAAATGACTTTGGCTTGTTTTTAGAAAAAACAAATTACTTAACGACAAATAAACTTCGGAAACTTTGCACTTAAAAAATCACATAACGTTTTATCTTTAAAAAACGAATCTATATCTGTTTGTGACGGTGGATTTTTGTCTGAATCAAATGTACGATATTTTTGTAAAGTATATGTCGGAATTCTATATGCCTGCAATTGTTTCTCAATTTGATAAACATCATCTATTGTCAAATAACGCGGATCAAGCGTGGTTCGCACTTCAAAATCCAATGCAGAATCTGACAATATTTTCAAACTCTTTTGAATATGTTTAGTTAAATCCATTCGTCCGGTTAACAAATCATACTTTTCCCACGGGGCTTTTACATCTAATCCCACCCAATCTATATGCGGAATTACTTGTTCCAAACGATTTGGATAGACTCCGGACGTATGGATAGCAACCTGAAACCCCATTTCCTTAATTTGTTGAACAGCAATACCGATATCGGGTTGCATTAACGGTTCTCCACCACTTAAAACAACTCCATCCAATCGTTTTTTTCGCTCCTGCAAAAAGGATAAGACCGTATCCCACTTAATAACATCATCTGATACGGTTAATTGCAAATTCGGATTATGACAAAAGGGGCATCGCAACGGACACCCCTGAAAAAAAACAACAGCTGCCAACTTATCCGGAAAATCAATTGTCGTAAACGGAACAAGTCCGGCAACCGTTAACATCTTTATCTCCTTATGCTGCTTTTTCCATCCCATATTCACAAGATGTTTTTGATTCCAAAAACCATTGACGATCATTAAATTCAGATTTCTTTCCTTTATTAAATTGACTGTATGGTCTAAAATATCCCATCACACGTGTCCAACATTCTACC
>JAFZGR010000073.1 GCA_017555325.1 Alphaproteobacteria bacterium
ATACTTTTTTCATTTTATTTTTCCTTAGTTTTCTTGATAAAGATGTTCATAAATAGAATCAAAACCCTTGTTATGTGTTGCTTTTGGTACAATTATAATTTTATTTTTATCGGAAATAAATTGTTGTGTTAATTGTATGGGAACAATGGTATCTTTTCCTCCGACATAATGTATTTGAGGTATGTTTTTAAATTGATTTTCATATTTTTTTAAGTTGATAGAATTTGTTAAAGGTGTATCACCATGATGTTTTATCCAGGCATCCGTATCTAACACGCCGGCAATGGTAATTACTTTTGAAATATATGGATTTTGAATAGCAATTAATCCCGCTATTTGAGCCCCACCGGAATAACCGATTAAAACAGCTTTATCTGTTTGGGCTTTTTTCATTAAAGATTTAACAGCATTATTCATGCTTTGAATAACTTGTTGAGAAAATCTACCAGATGTCCAATCAGTTTGGGAACAATTTTCTGTTTGAATATACTGGCAAGGACGACCTAAATAAGCAACATTCATATTAGGATCTTGTGCGGCAATTTCTCGTAAAAAGGAACTTTGTGGTGTTGGATTTGTTGTCGGTTCCCCACGTGCATTAAAAGCATTTCCGTCTCCTTCAATATAAATACGAATAGGTTGCCCGATTTCAGTAATGTTGTACCAGCTGGCTAAAATATATGGTGGCGCAACTTGTGTTTGAAAACGAAAATCCGTTAAAGGATTTTGAGTTGCACAACCACTGATAAAAAAAAGCAAACAAAGATAAATAAATTTTTTCATGGATGCATCATATCAGAACAAAAGACAGTTGACAAGAGATATTTTGATAATTAAATAAAATGAGTGAGATATAATGATATGTGCGAAAGGAGGGGGAGTAGTATGCCTGGTTGTGGTTGCGGAACAAAGAAATAATTTTTGTTGAAAATAGAGTAAATAAAAGCATGGCTTTTTAGTCATGCTTTTATAAAGAGATTTTTATAAATCGGACATTAAATCTGTAAATAATTTTTTAAAATCTGATTTTTCGACAATGCTTTGAGCTATTTCATCAAATAACATACAGGCATCTGCTAAATTAAGAGCATTTTCCTGTTTTTCAGTCCATTCTATTTTATCAATGGTTGTTTTTGTTTCTTTTGCTTTAATAGCTTTGACAATCCGACGCTCGATATCCAATAATTCTTTTTTAATATCTGTTGCGATTTTGGGATAAATTTGTGCGTCATAATCAAGCAAAACGCTTTCCAATGATTTTCCACGTTTCAGCCACGCTGTGTTAATTTGTTGAATTTCATTTGAAAATTGTTGGCTAAAATAGTCAGGATATTGCTTTAATGGCATTTGTGCTTCGGTACATACTAAGTTATAAGCAACTAAATGGCGATATACAACGCCAGATACAACACTTAATTGATCCGGTGTTGTGCTGTTTGAGATTTTAGGTTCTAATTTGACCGGAACCGATGTTTGTTTTATTTGAGTATCTGTTGTTTTGGGATGTTTGGCATTATATATCCCACAAGTCGCAAATAAGGTTAAAACAATTACAAAAAGAGAAAGAAAAAAACGTTTTTCTGATTGTTGTTTTTTTATCGGTTTCATTGTTGTGTTCCTTTCCAAATGCTTATCCGAATATTTCGTTTATATATCATTTTATATTAAAAAGCAAGTATTGATATATTAAGTGTTACATTAGAATTGTTTATAAATGCAATTTGTTTCCTTTTATTGTATAAATATAACAAGTATCATATTTTGGATTACCTTGTTCAGGTAAAATTGTTTTTTGCGGTTTTAATTGTGTTAACGGGAAACGTAAAGCGTAAATTTTTGTTTCTTTTTGAATGTTTTCCAGCAAATATTGTGTTAAACGCTCCATGAGCGGTTGCATTAAAAAGCAAAAAATAATATCTGTTTGAGAAAGATTGCTTTTAAAAATATCTTCCTGATAGATTTTTATGTTTTTATGTTTTTTTGCCCGAATTTTACTGATGAATGCCGGTGTAAAGTTTTTTTCTATTCCGATAAATTGGTGTTGCGGAAATTTTTTTGCTAACGGCAGTAAAAAGGTTCCCCAACCGCTGCCTAAATCTGTCACAGTTAATCCGGATGAATTTTTAAGTTGTTCGGAAAGTAATTTGAACATTTCTTTTTTCATAAGACCGGATAATGGAATAGGGGGTGGGCTTGTAAAAAATCCGGAAGAAATAATCAGGTAAATACCCCATAATCCGATACAAAAAATTACAAACATTAAAAAATAAAGTGCTAATAAAATAAAAAATCCAATCATGCCAGAATATCCTTTGTATTATATTGTTGTTTCAGGTAGTATCTTTGGGTTTTTCTTGTTGTCTTCTCCGGGAGAAGATATAATTGCTAAAT
>JAFZGR010000074.1 GCA_017555325.1 Alphaproteobacteria bacterium
CATATTATTATCCTTCCTTGTAAATATTGTGCGGAACGCCCCGCACCAGCATTTTTTTTCGAGCATAATTTAACACTTTAGTATTTTTTTTCAAGTTATTTTTGAGCTTTGTTCAAGCTGGACTATATTGACAAAAAAACTAAACAGAGTTATATTGTTTGTATGTTAAACCAATTACTATAGATAAAGTTATGAAGAAAATTTTTGCAATTCTCGTGTGTGTATGTGCTTGTGTAACTTCTGCTTTTGCGGGGGATTACATTAAAGTTAACGGTATTACGTTAACAGTTAATGATGAAGGCACAGTCATTAAGACTGACATGAGCGAGTTCAAGGAGGTGAAGTTCTTGCAGGCTTTCAAAGTAACCGGAGAACAGACTTCGGACTGGGCTGATGTGGCAAGAGATAATGAGGGCAATTACTATGTACAGGCCGGAGATATGACGCTAAAAGTCGTTGGTCGTACAGTAGAGGTTGTTCCTGCGATAAAGGAAGAAGATCGTGCTAAATTCGATTGGAATCCTAAAGGTTTTGCTAATCTGGGAGAACCTCTTGTTAAATACAAGTGGACCTGGGCTTATCATCAGAAAGATGCTTCAGACGGACCGGGCGACCTTTACATTGTTATCTACGGCAAGTAAATGGTTGTTGTAAAAATTGAAAGAGAGGGGCTTAGCTCCTCTTTTTTTTTTGCATAAAATTAAGGAGGTCTTTATACCTCCTTTTTTGTTTACCATTTTTCCCAGTGTATTTTTTCGGCAACATACCTGTTATCAGGTTGAATCGGTGTTTCGTCGGGATAGCCCATAACAATAATCGATACCGGACGAATATGTTCGGGAAGATTAAATTTTTCACGCAGTCCGTCAATAACCAACGGCATGGGAGAAGCTCCGCAGAAACATGTTCCTATACCTTTAGAGTGAGCGGCCAACATCAAGTTTTGTGATGCTAATGTGCAATCAATGTCGGCATAATCCCATTTTTCGCCATCTTTATCGCGACAAAAAACATTATTCAAATTACCGCATACGATAACAGCACAAGAGGCATCTTTCGCAAAAGAGGTCCAACGTTGAATAACTCGCAAGCTTGCTAAAGTTTCTTTGTCTTCAATCACCAAAAATTCCCAAGATTGTTTGTTATGTGCGGAAGGGGCATATTGTGCAGCTTTGATAATTTCTTCCAAAACATCGTGAGGAATTTTCTTATCCGCATACTTGCGAATCGAACGACGAGTTATTAAGCCTTCGTATAAATCCATTTTTACCTCTTAAAATTACTTTTTAAAACGTGGTAATGCGTAGTTTTCGATAACGTAATCAATACAACGATTAACCATTTCGTCTGTTTCGGTAACGGTTCTGCTCAAAGCATTGAGTTCTTTTTCGGTAAAAGTGCAGTTGCCCAAGTATCCGTATGCTTCAACCAATTCAGAGATAGAATCGATAATTTCGGCAATGTCTTCCGGAAGGTCAGCATCTTCAAGACCGCCCCAAAAACCTTCCAAAAATCCGTCTTCAACATCGAGAGCTCGTTGTCTGCAAGTCGATACCAAATCATTACCGGTAATAATTTTATGCAAAGGTAACTTGAATTTGCGACTTGTAACTTGTCTGAAAATTTCATCCCAGAACCCCATAAAAAACTTGAAGAACAAATCAGCTTCTTCTTTGGTTTGAAGGCGAGGTTCTTGTCCGTCTGACCACAATGAAGCAATCACATCTGTCGGACGTAAATTCAGGTTAGGAGAGCACATTGCACCAGCAAAGCGCATTCTAATTAATGATAAAGGAGCCGGACATTTGTAGTGTTCTAACAGCTTTGTAAATTTATCATCACCAATATAGTCATTTTGAATTTGCATTTTTCACTTCTTCATGTATAAATTGTTTGTACTACATATTTAATTTAATGGAGATTTTGAAATTGTCTAGAAAAAAAATGGCTCAAGCTGTTTTATTGGTTTTGTTTTTGGGAGCTTGTTCTTTAACACAGCCTTTTGTCGATCGACGAAGGGAGGCCGGAATGACCGGCTCGGGGCTGTATGTCGGTGCCTCAAAGACAGATGCTCCGGTTGTATGTTATAACGGGTGGGTTACGGATTTTGAAGAAGTACAGAAAATGGCAGATGAAGAATGTGTAAAGCATAATACGGGAACGTCTGCATCTTTAGAAAATGAAGACAGATTTTCATGCCGTTTATTTACTCCCACTTATGCAAAGTTTCAATGTGTCAGATAATTGCAGGAAAAGATAATGACTTATGTTTTAGAAGAATTAATAAATAAAAAATTGATTAATGTTTTTGAAGAATTAGGTTTTGATAAAAAGTATGCCGTTGCCAAAAATTCCGATCGTCCGGATTTAAGTGATTTTCAATGTAACGGAGCTCTGGCTTTAGCCAAAACGGAAAAAAAGAATCCTCGTCAAATTGCGGAAGTGATTGCCGAAAAATTAAATGCCGATAAAGATTTTGCCAAAATATCGGTTGATGGCCCGGGATTTTTGAATATTACCCTTAATGATGATTTGATTGCCGAAAGTATGGATAAAATGGCAAGCGACGAACGTTTCGGATGTGCTGTCGTTGCTGAGCCGAAAACCGTGGTTTTGGATTATGGTGGTCCGAATGTGGCAAAAGAAATGCACGTCGGACACTTGCGTTCAGGTGTAATTGGCGAATCGTTCAGAAGAATAGAAGAATTTGTGGGAAATAAACCGATTTCCGATGTGCACTTCGGTGATTGGGG
>JAFZGR010000075.1 GCA_017555325.1 Alphaproteobacteria bacterium
GATAATTTTAAAACAACCGGAGCTGGGAAGATTTTTTGACAGAAAGCATAAGCTTCTGCTTTATCAGTAAAGTTTCCACTTTTCGGATAGTCAATTCCGTAATGGTCCATAATCATATTGACCGTAGATTGTGGTAAGGAAGCTAAATTTTCTGCTTTTGCTTGTGCAATAGCTGATTTAATATCTGCCGGCACTTCTTTTGTTTCAACAGATACAGTTTGAACACCCCAATAAGCCATTTGACCTTTTAATAAACCTAATGAACGAATAATATCAATTGGATATTCATAGTTCAAAATATGAGCATTGTCTAAAATTGCACGACCTTCTTTTACTTTAACACCACCAACAAAAACAGCAAAAATATTAACGTTTTTGTATTGCGGAGCCAATTTAACAATAGCTTCGGCCGTTCCTGTTGCATCAGTTACCATTTGTGGTGTTAATAAAACAAGAATATTTTTATATTCACCGCTTTCACATAAGATTTTCAAAGCAACTTCATATCTGTCTGCCCGAGCATCACCGATAACATCAATCGGATTACCCAAAGAAGCCTCTGCCGGTAAAGCTGCTTTCAATGCTTCAATTGTTTTTTCACTCGGACGAGCCAAATCTAAGCCGTTATCTTCACATAAATCACTGGACAACACCCCAACACCACCGGCATTTGTTAAAATGGCAACGGAGCCATCAAATTCATGATGATGTGTGTATTGTAAAATTTCCAACAAACTGAACAATTCACGGGTTGTATAAGCCTGAATAGCACCAGAACCTTTTAAAGCAATTTCCAAAACACGATAGTTCGGAGCCAAAGAGCCTGTATGAGACAAACTGGCTGCTTGTGCTTTTTGAGATTTTCCGGGTTCCATAATAACAACCGGTTTTGTTTTTGAAACTTCTTTTAAAACACGTAAAAATTCTTTACCGTTTTTCAAAGATTCCAAATAGAACACAAATGCTGTTGTGTTTTTATCATCTTTTAAAGCTGCCAATAAACGGTCTTCTGCCAATAAAGCTTTATTTCCAATTGAAATAAAATGAGAAAATCCGATTCCTTTTTCACGAGCCCAATCCATTAAAGCTGAACAATAAGCCCCAGATTGCGAAATAAAAGCAACATTACCTTGTGAAGGGAACCCATCGGCAAAACTGGCATTTACTTTGTCAAATGTGGAAATATGACCTAAACAGTTCGGTCCTAATAAATTAATGCCGTTTTCAATACATTTTTGAGCAATACCGTCTTCTAATTCATGATTACCGACTTCCCCAAATCCAGCTGTAATAATACTGATGTTTTTAGTTTTATTTGCAATGGCATCATCAATAACAGGCATTGTAAATTTAGCTGGAACAACAACAACAACTAAATCAATAGCTTCCGGCAAATCCCGAACGGATGCATAACAATCCTTTCCGTATAATTTTTGACCGGCACATTTCGGGTTAATGGCATATAAATTACCTTGATATCCCGCATCAATAACATTATTAAAAACAACGGCCCCCAATTTGGTCGGGTCATTTGAAACACCAACTACCGCAATACTTTGCGGATTAAAAAATGAATCTAAAGACATTTATTCTCCTTCTTTCTTTTGGTTAATACGATGAGCAGACTATACTAAAAATATGCCGATATGTCAATGTAAAATCGCAAAAATTTCTGTAAAATATGTTTTTATTTATTATCTGTGAGCACGTCCGATTGTCCCACGCATACCACTACCAACAGTCATATTCATAATCACATCATTCGGATTTGTTTCATCAAAAGTCATTGGTGCGCTTTCAGATATATTGTCTTGTTCTGCTACTCCAAAATTTGTGCGAGAAATACGATTACGCAATCTTTTTGCTGGATCTGTCACGGTAAAAACATCTTTTGTCTCGGAAATATTTTCTGGTGTTTCCCGAACAATGGAAATCTGCCCTTGCATTTGTGTGGTTTTTCCAGTTAACGGGTCTACACCTGTTTCAACTTTTACAAACGTTTCCGGCATTATATTTTGTTGTTTTTCTACCGATAATGGTTCAATTTCTTGTGCTTCCGCATCAAATTTTAATACGTATTTGTATCCTTTAACTACCTTAATATATGAAACTTTTGCTTGTTCAAAATGAGCCTGATGTTCTTCGTCCGTTTCATTTTCAATAACAGTGCCTGCAATTCCAGCAAGAATCTGAACATGTTCTGCGGTTAAAGGTAACAGTTTTTGAATAATTTCAATCTCCGGATTCTCCTGACTAATTCGTTCAATCTCTCGTTGCATTGATTGGGCTTGACGAGCAAAAGCTTTAATTTGTTTTCTATCTTCAAAGAACTTATCATTTGTTGCTTCAGCAACGGCTTCTTCCGCTTTTATAACAGCCAATCGGGCTTGTTCTGTCAACTGCATATATTCTGCATCCGTTAAATTTTCTTTGACGGATAAATTGTTCATAAAATCTAATGCATCCTGTGCACTTTGCAATAAATCCAATGCCCGTTGATTATCTCCATTTTTCACTTTTCCCGAAGCTTGTTTAACGGCTTCCCTTGCTTCCAAAATCGCCTCGCGAGCCTTTTCTTCTCTCTCATTTCTAAATTGAGCAGCTTGTCTGTCTTTTTCCATTTGTTCTGCTTTTGCCATTTGAGCATTATCTTCTTGTACAATATCAGAAACCGAAGCAGATAAATCAACAAAATTTGTTTGATAGCTTAATCGTTTTAAAGGACCTTTAATCGTTAATGCAAATGGTGGAAAATCAGATTTATCTAACAAGGATAGTGGCATAGAAATATCCATTTCCTCTTTAACAACATCCCAAATTACCTGCATTGGATCAGATGCAAAGCCATTTCCTTTTAAAGCAGTATCCATTGCTTTAAATATTCCAGCATTAATGGTGAAATTGCCAGAAATACTTTCAAGCGTTGTTTTCCCTGAATTTAATAACTGATTAAGAGCTTTATCAAAAATGGATTTAGGAACTCGATTTCGAATAGAACGGTCAATCAGCGGACTAACTTTTTCAATATTTGTTCCAATCCACATCAAATCTTGAATTTGATATTTTCCTTTTCAGTTTAATGTTTTTAAAATCTCATATGGAGATTTTCCGGAAAGAGACAACTCGGAATCAAACGAAAGTGTTCCATCTCCCAAAGACATATTTTTCAATGTAATTAGATTATTATCCAACGATAAATTTTTAGCAGAAACCGTTCCCGTTAGTTTCGGCATATTGTTATCCCAAGAAAATGCTCCTTTCGCTGTTAATAAAGATGTTTCGTCATTTAGAATACCCGACAACGCATTAAGGGTCAATGTTTGATTTTGCAAAGACAAATCTACTTTGGCATTCTTTAACTCTGTATCCCGATACAACAATTGATTTGTTTCTAAAATAATATGTTGATTTAATTTATCCATCCCTTTTAAATTGAATGTTTTTTTCGCATCCATGCCCGTAAAAGTAAAGTTTTTTAAATCATTCCATATAAATTTTCGTACATCAAACGAAGGGGTCGTAATATGCATATCAAGCAAACCATTATCAGCCATACTATACGAGCCATTAATATTTAACTGATTTTGTCCGATTTGAATAACACCTTTTGAAAATTGAATTGTTTTAGGCGTTCCGTTTAAAACAATATTCAATTTTAACAAGCCACTTAATGTTGTATTCATA
>JAFZGR010000076.1 GCA_017555325.1 Alphaproteobacteria bacterium
AAGTGGAAGGGTAAAACATACAGGCTTGTAGAAATGCGATATTCAGGACAGGATAAATTAGAAGATTCTTTTTCCGGAACAACATTAATGATAGAGGAAAAGCCTGATGTTCAAGAATAAATTTTTCCATATTTTAATTTGTTTGTGTGTGAGTTTAACGGGATACGCCAAAGAGGCGACAACTTTTGTAGATGAACGATTTAATCAGGTGTTAAAAGAATATTCATACAATAGTGGTGATGTAAAAGTGACTCCTGATACCGTGATTAGTGCCTATGGTTATGAATACGTTAATGTTATTAAAGGCAATTGCGAACTGTTAAAAAATGAAACAGGATACATTAAACTGCATTGTCGAACATGGCAAGATTGTATGAAAACGCCCAGTTGCGATTCTCCGGTTGAGCCTTTCCAAAATTATTTGAGTTTTGAGATATTGGATGAAACAATAAAGTGGAAGGGTAAAACATACAGGCTTGTAGAAATGCGATATTCAGGACAGGATAAATTAGAAGATTCTTTTTCCGGAAAAACATTAATGATAGAGGAAAAGCCTGATGTTCAAGAATAAGTGTTTCTATGATCTTGCCGGTTATTTATAAACTTTAATATAACCCGAAAAATGTCGGGTAAAATAATGGTTTATCAATGTTGGAAATTAGCGGAATCAAAATGTTTTGATCGTATGCATATTCCCATATTCGCCAAACAACGGGAATTAAAATCAATGCCCAAGCCCAGTTTGGATTTTTGCGATAAATATAAATTGACAAGACAATCGCAGGCAAGCATATCCCTAAAAACAAACCATTATACAAATAAAATTCTTTTAAACAATGCCAATCCCATCCGCAGGTATAACAACCCCATTTTAGCCCGGCTGACAAGCCGTTTGTCCATACGTCAATAATAAAATAAAATGTTAATGCCAAAAACAACATATCAAAAACAGTTATGCCGATAAACAAAATCTGAAAAATCTTAGCCAAAACAAAATGTGATGGTTTATTTGGTGTTGTATCAATATCTTTGGATTTTAACCGTTTACGTATTGACGGTGATAACCGATATGATAACGGAGAAAAAGCCGATTGATAGGCTCGTTTAATGTTTCTGGATGATTTGCGAGGCATTACATTCATTCTCCCTGATAGATTTATTCAAAATTCTATCAGGTAATTTTCTGAATTGCAACAGAAAAAAGCAAGTGTCACAAAATTTCTTTGTCGGCACTTTTTATTTTAACTTTTACCGGTACCGCTTTGTATTAAACACACTCGGTGCCTTTTTTTAGGAGAAAAAAATGAGTACGATTTTAGAAATTTGTCAAGATGTTGCTTCATTGGTTGCAACACAAAAACCGGATACATTGTTTGATACGGATAATCAACAATCCGCCATTTTTTTAAGCATTGCCAAAGATACGTTGGAAAGTTTACGGCGTTATGGTGATTGGCAGGAGTTAACAAAAGAAGGTTCTTTAACCGTTACGCCTAATAAGTCAATCTATCGATTACGGGATGTTTGTCCTGATTTTTATTCATTGATGAACAATACGGTATATGTGCGGGATACGTCCGAACGGATTATCGGGTCCATTACGCCCGAACAATGGATGAATGACCGTTTTTTTAATGTAGGTGTATCGGAAATGCGGTTTAAAATTCAAAATAATTGTTTGCGATTTTTAACACCGCCCACACAACGTTGTCGGATTGTGTTTTATTATCGGTCAAGCGTTATTGCGGTTTCATCCGAAACGGATTGTCCATGTGATGAAATTGAAAAAACAACCTTAACGGCAGATACGGATATTCCTGTATTTGATGAATATCTGGTTAAGTTGGGTATTATCTGGCGGTGGTATAAACGTAACGGATTGCCATATGAAGAAGAATTTAACGAATATACAAAGGAAGTGAAAAATCGTTTTAGCAATGGGTTATGTTTAAAAGATATTCCGTTAGCTCGTTGTTTTGATACGTCTTTAAACGGATTGGGAGGTGTTCATGTTATTACGAAAGCCTAATCGAACAAACAAGTCGGTCAACTATGTGTTGCCGTGTCCCAGCGGGGGATTAAATGCCCGTGATAGTCGGGATAAAATGCAGTTAACCGATGCCATTGTTATGGATAATTATATGCCATTAAATACACAGGTTTCTTTGCGAAAAGGATATCGTAAATATGTACCCTTGTCATGTGCAGTAAAAACATTAGTGACATATAATGCGCCGGATGGAAAAGACCGTTTATTTGCTTTTGGTGGTGGTACGGTATGGGATATTACCGGCGTTTTGGATGTACGGAACCTAGAAAAAACATATACCGGCAATACATGGCAAACATGTCAGTTTAAAAATCGGTTGTTTGCCGTCAATGGCGTTGATATTCCGCAAACGTATGTGCCGGATGAAACGGGTGTTTCGGTCGGGTCTTGGGAAGATGTGTCTTTTACGGGTGAAAATTTAAATTTGACCAAACTTGTACAGGTTGGTGTTTCAAAACAACGATTGTGGTTTGTTGAAAAAGGTAGTTTAACCGTTTGGTACACAAGTGGTGTTGCCGAAGTTCAGGGAAAATTAATTCCGTTTGATTTTAGCACCGTTGCTACAAAAGGAGGGCATCTGGTTGCCGTTGGTTGTTGGACACAGGACGGTGGTCAGGGATTGGATGATTTAACTGTTTTTA
>JAFZGR010000077.1 GCA_017555325.1 Alphaproteobacteria bacterium
ATTTGTCTTCTTTGATTTTTCTGGATTCTTTCTCATCAAACACATAAAAATCTATCAAGTGTTCTCATACTTCATTACATCAACCAACTCTACTTTTAAATCTTGAGAAATTTCCGCTTCAAATACTTCCTGCGACTCTTCCAATAATTTCTTTTTAATTCAATTAAATAATCACTATCTGATAAAATCTCATAATTTACGGTTAATCCGTTCTTCTCCATAATAGGTAATCTATTATTTCATATTAAAATATTTGTAGCAAATTTTTTCACTTTTTTTTCTATTCTTTCAAAATACCATAATACATTGAAAAAACTTTTAATTCATTTTAACCTTTACTCATCTTGACCGATAAAAAACATCTTAATCGGTTGCCAATGCCGGATTATCATCATCCGCAATTAAATGCAAATCTTGCTCATCCATCACTTTTTCAGGAGATACAACATCTCCCACTATGTCATTTTGGACACATTGAATTACCCAAATATCGTATATTGGGTGTTCCATTGCTGATAATGCCGGATTAGATGAAAACATCCAACCTTTAAATACTTCTTGATTCGGATTATCTCCTACTTTTTCATAAGCCCGAATAAATGCTGCATTCTCTGGTGTTTCCTCTTGTGGTTTAGTTAAACAACGCTCAACAACAATCGTTAAATCACCAAATTGCAACGGTTCATTAACCAGGGCATTCATTGTACGGACACGACCCGTTATTTTATCAACACCCCGTAAAATGAGTTTTTGTGTTGAAATATCCGCTCCAACAGAAGAAATCGTATATCCTAAAAACAATATAAATGAAATAAGTTTCAATCTCATATATCACCTATTTGGTTGATAAGAAAATAAATTCCGAAATACTGTCTTCCAAGGACTTATAATTTTTTGTGTTCATAATGCGACCGTTATTACGTAAAATAGCTTGACTTTGCCCTGGTTCCAATCGGACATACTTTCCACCCATCACGCCAACATCGGCAATAGCTGCAACCGTATCAATCGGCAATTTAACAGAATTATCAATACTCAATTTAACATCGGCCGTATATGTATCCTGATTTAAAACCGTAGAAATAACCGAACCGACTTTAATACCTGAAATTCGCACGTCCGAACCAACTTCTAATCCACCGACTTTCATAAAATTAGCCGTTACATTGTAACCGGTAATATTTTTCTTATCTACCCGAGATGCAGCAAAAAACAGAAATACCCCTGTAAAAATCAATACAAAAAAACCTAAAATCGTTTCAACCGGATTTTTCTTCATTCTAAATCCCCTTCATCACTTGTTTTAACTTGTTTTTTTTCTCGCATATAAGCGTTTACCTTATCCATTAATTCACTTAAAATCAAAGCATCTTGCGTATATAAAATTTCATCACCGGAAGAAAGCATATCTTCCGTTCCGCCCGGAATGATTTCTAAATATTTAGAACCTAACAATCCATCAGTTTCTATGATAGCTGATGAATCGTCCGAAATCTTAATCGGCTCAAAAAAACCTATTTTGACCCGTACCTGATATCCCTCACCTAACATCTGATCCAATACTCGACCGACCTTTATACCAGCAATCCGCACATCAGCCCCATTCATCAATCCATCTGCTTTTGTAAATGGCGCATACAAGACAAAACCATCTTTATCTTTATCCATAGCTGCCCGAGAATGAACGAATCCCAACAACACAATCAATACCGCAACCAATAAGGCCCCTGCAATAATTGAACGATTTTCTGAACTTATCTTCATTTTTTTTCATCTTCCTTTTAACGGTATTTGACAAGATTTTATCCAAATTGTCAAGCAGTTTTCATTTTTTTTACCGAATAAAATTGACGAATACTTTTTTTTTGACTAAACTGTTATAAACAGGAGATCTTTATGCCTAAAATTTTTCATACCGTTTTAATTGTTTGTTTTATTTTCATACAAATACCGGCTCATGCCATTTCCGTTATTCGGGATACGGAAACAGAAGGGGTTATCTTAACGTACATTCGTCAAATTTTCAAAGCAGCAGGATTAAATCCCAACAATGCACAGGTTGTATTGGTTAACGATTCGTCTATCAATGCCTTTGTTGCCGGCGGACAAGCTATTTTTGTGCATTCCGGTTTAATTACAACGGCAAAAACAGTAGATGACCTTATTTTTGTTTTGGCACACGAAACAGGACATATTGTCGGCGGACATATTGTCCGAGGACAGGGCATTTACTCAAAAGCCCGTACAACGGCATTAATTTCCACAATTTTAGGTGGATTAGTTGCCGTTGCCGGCCGTCCGGATGCCGGATTAGCCGTTATGATGGGTGGAGCAACCTCTGCCTCCGGCATTTTCACCGCCTATCAACAAACAGAAGAAAGTGCTGCCGACAGAACGGCTGTTGATATTTTGAAAAAAACAAATTATTCCTTAAAAGGATTTGAAAACACCATGTCCGCCATTCAGGCACAAGAACGATTATCTGCTGAAAGTGATTTTTCTTATCTGCGAACACACCCACTGACAAAAGACCGAATCAAAGCATTGGAACGCTTTACCAAAAATGCACAACCGACAAAAGAAGATATTCGGTTTGAGTTAATTAAAGCAAAATTAATCGGATTTTTATATGACCCCAAAGAAACATTCAGCATTTATCAACACCAATCCGATATGCCCGCCGATTATGCTCGCTCTATTGCATTATATCGTTCTCATCAATTCAATCAATCACAACTGCTGTTAGATAAATTAATTGCTCAAAAACCTGATTATCCATATTTTTACGAACTTAAAGCACAATTTTATTTGGAAACCGGAGATATCGACAACGCCATCCGTTGGTATCGCAAAACTGTTCAAATGATGCCTAATGCCCCACTTATTCAATTATCATTGGCACAAGCCTTATTGCAAAATCCAACCGAACAAACTGCAAAAGAATCCGTTCCTTATTTAAAATATGTTTTAAGCAAAGAAACTGATACACCTCTTGGTTGGCAATTATTGGCAACAGCATATGAACAAACGGGTAATCAACAAGAAATTCCATACGTTATGGCAGAATATTACAGAACACTCGGCGATTTAAAAAGTGCAAAAAAAATGGCTCAAAAGGCATTAAAAACGGTGCCCCAAGGGACACCGAGTTATATCCGTTCACAAGACATTATTGCTTTACCGGAGAATAAAAGATATTAAAAGCCTTCAATATCTTCTGGCAAAATAGACATATTCCAGTCGTAGGAAATTTCACCATCATCGTCATTTTTATAAACAACACCGATAAATTCTTTACCAACATAAACCTCTGCCGGAGCATC
>JAFZGR010000009.1 GCA_017555325.1 Alphaproteobacteria bacterium
CATTGTGAAAATTATGATCCATCCGGTGATGCTTGTAATGGAAAAGGATATAATGGTTATTATAAAAACACGGAATACGGGAGTGGATGCCCCTGTATAGATGGTTATTGGGGAACTCGTTGTGAAAATCCGCCATCAGAAACAGTTTGTTCCGGTCATGGGGTTTATGAATATATTGGATGTATTTGTGAAGATGGTTATTCCGGAGAAAATTGTGAAATTGAAGAACCTCAACCATGTGGTATTTTGTTAGATGATTTTTATAAAGAGAGAAGTGGTTATTTTACATATGAAAATGGAGAACGAGTATGTCGTTGCAAAAAGGGTTATACCGGTTCGGATTGTAAAACACCACCAACAGAAAGTTGCAATTCTTGGAACTGGGATTATTCGCAAGATGAAAATAATCCTGTATGTAAATAATATCATCGTTCAATATCACAACGGACTGAAAATTGTCAGTCCGTTGTGTACTGTTTAAACTTCAAACCATTTTTACCTTATAAAAACACCACCAATTTAATCAGTGGTGTTTTTATAGTTTCCGTTAATCAATTTTATCATATTTTGCAACACAAATTTATTATCCCTTTGAGAAAAACAAATGTGTTCAATCTATTAACGGGTTGCAGTACTGTCTTTTTTCAGCGTTTCTTTTTCAGCATCCGTTTCTTCTTTCGGTTTTTGACTGTTCTGAGCCAATGTACCATTGGTTGCATTCGGTGTGCGTGGCTCGCTTACTTCGTTATCTTTTTTATCAGATTCTTTTTGATCGGCTTTCTGATCAGATTGTTCTTCTGCTTTATCATCTTTTTATCTGTATCCTCTTTTCCTTTTTTACCTTTTAAAGATGATTTCTTTTTCTTAGGTTTACCAGCTTCTGATGCTTCTGCCAATCGTTGTGGCAACGTACTTGTTGCTTGAGCTTCATCCGTTTGTGCTTCTGCATTTTCAGAGGTTGTCGGCGTTGCTTCTTCCGCTGTTTGTGGTTCTTGCGGAGCATCTGCCGGCATTCTGCGAACAGTTGCTGCCGCTTCGGCTGAGGCCATTGCCGCTGCATCTGCCCGATTTTTATCTGTATCGCTACGGGTTTCTTCGGTTGTCGATTTAGCCGTTGTTTCCGATTGAGGTATTTCAGGCAAACGCCCGTCTGCCGGTGTTCTTTCTACCGTTTGAGCTTTACTCAAAGCCATTCCATCGGAAAAATCAGGTAAAATAAAATATTGGCAATCCGAACTGCGCACATTGTTTAAAGCCGGATTATAACTTTCCGAATGTCCTGCTCCCCGATGTTGATATCCGGCAGCTGCTAATCCTTCGGCTTCCAAAGCTGCCCATGGGAAATCTGCCCCCGGATCAACTTTTCGCCCATCCGGTGTAATATCGGCATGCCCAATCGTATTTTCAGGCAAAATACCTCGACGTTGTTGAATATCTTTTGTTAAAGCCATTAATGAAGCAATTTGTTCCGGTGTATAGCCCTGCCCTGCTCCTCGTTGAATTTCAATACCGATAGACATATCATTACAACCGACTTGACCATTCCAAACAGATTGTCCTGCATGATTAGCCCGCATGCCTTCCGGTACCATTTGATAAATTTTACCATCTCTGTCAATCACATAGTGTGCACTTGTTTTATCCACCGATCCCCTAAACGTATTAATGGTAGAAGCCAATGACGGACTTTCCGTTGAGTGAATAACAATGGCGGATGGATTTTGGCGACGTTGTGAACAATTTGGTGAGACGTAAGCTGTGCAAACTTCTAAAG
>JAFZGR010000010.1 GCA_017555325.1 Alphaproteobacteria bacterium
GGAGCACCAGTTGCATTCAGTTTGGCAAGTCAAATCGGACGAGTACAAAAAATTGTAACAATTGCAGGTATATTAGATTTAGATGCTTATGTAAATAAAAACAATTTACCGGCATTTCAAAATGCACAAAATCCGATAAAAATGACGAACAGAATTACACAAATTCCGCAAATTCATTTTGTCGGAGGTAAAGATGAAATCACAACCCGTGGAATGGCCGAACGATTTGTTTCCAAATTAAAAGACCCGCTTTCAGCCGTTGTTAAAGTAGCTCCTAATATGGGACATGACGGGTGGGAAAAAATTAATTTAAAATATTAACATCAACATACTATTTTTAATTGTCAAAAAACTTCTTTGAACAAAACAGACGTTTGTTTTAAATATGAAAGGATATCAATGTCAACACTTATTATTTGGGATTGGGATAACACTTTAATGAATACCCGTCCTGCTGTAACGGCCGGATTGCAGGATGTTTGTTGTTTTTATCAGTTGCCGGATGTTACATCAGCCGATGTTCTAAATGTTATGACCAATCATCGGGGAGATTTTTGGCAACGTAATTTTGGAGAAAATGTTCCACAGGCTGTTGCTCGTTATGTAGAATATTATCGCTCCCATATGGATATGGTCAAACCATTTGATCAAACAGTATCTGTTTTAAATTTTATTCGTTCTTTAAATTTACCTCAAATAATTTTAAGTAATAAGAACCATGATTCCTTGGTTGAAGAAGTAAAACGACATCAGTTGGATGAATATTTCAAAGTTATTCAGGGAACAAATGGTCCATTAGGCAAACCAGATGTTGCTTTTGTTGAACCCCATTTAAATTTATTTAAACCTGAACGAATTATTCTTGTTGGTGATGGTGTTTCTGATATGTTAATGGCACAAAATTTAAATGCCGAAGCTATATTGGTTCATCAGCCGGATAAAACATTACCACATCATCATTATTGTGAAAACTTATCAGATGTTTTATCTGTTTTAAAAACACTTTTGAGCTAAACAACAGACTAATTGGCATCACCGGTTAAAAATTCATTTTTTCACAAAATAAATGAAATGCTTTTAAAAACGTCGGATTAAATTCTTCGGCGTTTTTTTGTATCATCTCTTTTAAGGTTGAAACATCAAATGAACAAAGCCCTTGTGTTTCTTTTGTATCAATTTGATATGGACCATTATGATATACCAAAAACACATGATAAAAAGCTCCTTTCTGACCATTTTCTTTTTCCGCCCTTATAACACCGATTTCCGAATGAGCAACTCCATCAATTCCCAATTCTTCTTTTAATTCACGCAAAGCTCCAACTTCGTATGTTTCACCTGCAGAAATGTGTCCGCCGGAAGAAAACGTCCATTTGTCCGGATGTTTGAATTTTCTCTTTGAAGAACGCTGTAATACCAATTGATTTTCGTTATTTAAAACAAATGTAGCCCCAATTTGCGTATAACAACCTTTTGGTTTAGGATACGCCCGCCAATGAGAACATACAACTTCATCCTGATCATTAACTAAACTGATAATTTCATTAAAATGCGGACTGTTTTCAGCACAACGGGCCAAATTAGGAAAATACGGTTTATATGTCATTATAAATTTCTCCTTTCGAGGTCATTGAGATGGGTGGTTCTTTATAAAAACCTTTTAATACTAATTCCGGAGTGCTAAATGTTTTTTGGTTTGTATCATACAAACAAGAAACGCAACCACAATTACCGATTTGAATGGATGTTTGCAATTGTGTCAAAAACAAATTGGTAATAATTCGCCCGTGAGAAACAATTAAAATATTTTCTTCTTTAGAATCTGCCAATACATGTTTTAAAAATGTCAAAACCCGTGTTTCAGCTTGATTCCAACTTTCTCCATTTGGTAATGAAAGATTAAATCGCTCAGGATTGTTTTCATCATACATATCATGCAACAGTGGGGCATACTGCATAGAAATAAATTTCTTGCTCATCCCTTCACAAATACCGTATGAAAGTTCTTTTAATGCTGAATCTTCAATAATTGGCACACCCAAAAAAGAATTAATAATATCAGCTGTTTGGGTTGCTCTTTTCAATGAGCTTGTTAAAATACATTCAATCGATAACGCGCTTAATTTTTCGGCAGATAAAAAAGCCTGCTCTCGGCCGGTTGAATTCAAGGAAATATCTGTCCAACCCTGTAATTTTCCTGATAAATTCCAATCTGTTTCACCGTGTCGTAAAAAGTAAAGCTTTTTTTTCATATATTAGTCCTCCAACTCTTTTTTTATTTATTATAAAAAAATATCCTTAATTTTTCGTTAAGAATATTTTTTTAATTTATACAGCTTTAAATTCTATTCGCCATACCGAATTTCCCAGCCATCACCATATGGATTAAAAGGACTATCATAAAGATAAGGATTCCCTGCTCCATATGGATTATTGATACTATCTATGGAATATTCACTACCATATCGGCCATAGGGATTAGCAATAGAGTCCGGATCATACGGATTACTGTTTAAGTTTCCCCGAAAATTCCCAGCAGAATCGTAAAGTTTTGGTGAATTTGAACTATCACCGTATGGATCTAAAACAGATGTATCATCAAATTGATTGCCAAATTCACCATAAGGATTTTTAATGCTATTCGGAGAATATATACTGCCATATTGTCCGTACGGATTGTTGATAGAGTTAATGTGATATGGATTAACGGTAAATTGTCCTAAATAACGAGCTGTTGCTGTACCGGAAAAAAGACAAATAATTACAATAAAAATAATGAGATGTTTTTTCATGGAATATCCTCCTGATGGTTTGTAAATGTATTCTTCTCTTATTTAATTATCCCTCTTTATTTAGAAACAAACAAGTGAAAAGGTTCATTTTTTGTTCTTTTTGTATCATTTTTTTACGGGTCCACACGTATAGGTTGTTATTTCTGTTTTTGAGGTTTAAAAAAATGATTTTTAGACCGATTTAACCGCCTTTTTGTTTTTTGGGGACGAATCCCGCGCACAATTAAACCAATCATAATTCCCAACATCACATAACACGTTAAACATTCGGCAACTAAAATCATTTTTGAAAAATACGAAATCGGAATAAAGTCACCAAAACCGACTGTTGTCATTGTAATAACTGTAAAATAAAGGGCATTATAAATATCATGAGCATCATAAAAAGAAATGCGTTTATTCAACATATCTTCGCTGGCAGAAATAACAGGGTTATCGGGTATTCGGAATAAAAAATTGATTAAAGTAAATAAAACAATTAATTGAATAAAAAAACGAAAGAAAATAAAAACTTCTTTATGAGTCACATACTGTCGGGGAGATAAAAAAGATTTCATTTGTTTGATAAATATAGTAATTTGACAAACAGTAAACGGTAACAAAAAGGTACCTGTTGTGAAACGAACTGATTCTAAATGTGTAAACGAAGCATATATACCGCCCATACAGGCAACAGCATATAAATTTACCGATTGAGACATAATTGTGAATGATTTACTCGTCCGTTTGGGGATAATTCGCAACAACAAAAAATATCCACTGGACAACAATAAACCACTGATTAACGGAAAGATAATATATTGAAAAATCCATGTATCTGTTAAAGTATAAATTGCTTTCGGATAAATTAAAATAATTGTTTCCAAAAACATTAATCCAATAAAGAAAAACACTAAAAACGACATGGTGTATTTGATTAAAATTTGCATTCTTTCCCCCTATATTCTATTTATGTAGAAAATATTTATTTAAAATCAATAAGAAAAAAGAATATTTTTTATTATCAAATAATTATTTATCACCTTTAATGTAGAAATTAAAAAAGCCTCTCCAAGTTGGCTACGGCTTTCTACATATAAAAAAAACCTCTTTAAAACAAAAGAGGATTTTGTATGGTGGGTGTGACAGGGATTGAACCTGTGACCCCTACCGTGTGAAGGTA
>JAFZGR010000078.1 GCA_017555325.1 Alphaproteobacteria bacterium
AAGATTGTCATGTGCGTTATTTGGTAGATAATGCTGATTATGTTTTATGTCATACGCAAGCTGATTCCGGTATGTCTTTAAAAGGCATTGCCTTGGCAAAAGAAAGAAATAAAACGATTGTTGAGTGGAAATAAATTGTTTATTCAACAGTGACTAAAAAAAAGATATGGCAGTTGTCATATCTTTTTTTATCAGTCAACCTGTTTTTTTGATGATAATTTAAAAGAAACTATATGGATCAATATCTAAACGCACATCAACCCCAGTCGGAATGTTTACTTGTTTCATCCATTGTTTTAAAAGGCTTTGTAAATTTGTTTCTTTGGCAGTTTTTACTAAAATACGGTATCGGTGTTTGTTGCGTAAATACGGAATAGGGGCGGGGACGGGACCTAAAACATCAATTTGTGTTGAAAATGGGGCCTTTTGAACAATGATTCGAGCAGCTTGTTCAACCCGAATTTGTTGTTTCCCGCTGATAATAAAAGCTGCTAGTCGTCCGAACGGCGGAAGTTTTAATAATTGTCTAGATTTCATTTCTTCGCTTAAAAACAGTTGTCTGTCATTGTTTTTAAGCGCTTGAATAATCATATTTTCCGGTGCAAAGGTTTGAATGATGGCTGTTCCTTTTTTTTGTCCTCGTCCGGCACGTCCCATCACTTGTTGCAACAGTTGAAACGTTCTTTCTCCAGCTCGTAAATCTCCACCGGATAATCCCATATCTGCATCAATAATACCGACAAGCGTTAAATCGGCAAAATGGTGTCCTTTGGCTAAAATTTGTGTGCCGATAAGAATATCAATTTCATGATTTTCCATTTTTGTCAGAACGGTATTAAATTCTTTTAAATTTGTTAATGTATCAGAAGTGATAAGGGCAGTTCGGGCAGTCGGAAACAGCATATTTGTTTCTTCCAGAATGCGTTCTACCCCCGGACCGCAAGAAACAAAACAATCACTTTGTCCGCATTTTGCACATGTTTTGGGAACGGCTTTTGTATATCCGCAATGATGACACATCAGACATTTTTTTGTTTTGTGCTCAACCAACCAAGCAGAACAGTGTTTACATTTTAATCGTTTGCCACATCCTCGACATAACATCAACGGGGCATATCCTCGTCTGTTTAAAAATAAAAGAGATTGATTGCCATCTTCTAAATTTTGTTTTAAATGGGTTTCCAATTGTTTTGAAATAAAACGAATAGGACCTTTTTCTTTTTGCCTCATATCTGCTAAAACGGTTGTTGGTAAAGTTGCTCCTGCAAATCGTTCCGGTAAAATAATGTGATTGTATTTTCCGGTTAATGTATTGCAATAGGTTTCAATACTGGGGGTTGCAGAGGCTAAAATAATTGGGCAATCGGCAATTTTGGCACGCACAATAGCCATATCCCGTGCCTGATATAAAACACCATCTTCTTGTTTAAATGACGAATCGTGTTCTTCATCTACAACAATTAATTTTAAGTTTTGAAACGGTAAAAATAATGCTGAACGGGCCCCGACAACAATTTGTGCCGAGCCGGTATGTACGGCATTCCAAGTGTCTCGGCGTTGTTTGGGGGTTAAATTAGAGTGCCAAACAGCCGGTTGTACCCCGAATCGTTTTTCAAAACGAGAGAGCCAAGCCCCCGTTAGTGTGATTTCCGGTAATAGGACCAAAACTTGTCCGCCGGATTGAAAGATTTTTGCCAATATTTCAAAATAAACTTCTGTTTTTCCTGAACCGGTAACGCCGTCTAATAAAGAAACATTGAATCCGTCTTCTGATGCTTCTAAAAGCGAATCAATTGCTTCTTGTTGGGCAGTTGAAAACAGTATCCGAGAAAAAGTCGGATTCGGTTGTTCGAATTGAATTGGTTTTTTGCTTTCTTTTCCGAGTTCGGAGCATAAAGTCATTTTTAAAACAGCCCCTAATGGTGCTAATGTATATGCGCTTACCCAGTTTACAAATTTGATTGTTTCTTCCGGTAATGGTTTTAAATTTTCAATATCATTGATTTTTTTTAGTTTTTCGATAGGAAACGATTCGTCCGGTTGTGTGTTCCAAACAACGCCAAGTGCAGATTTGTGTCCAAATGGAGCATGTACAAATGTACCGGCAGGCAATGAATCCGCACTTAAATAATCAAAACACCCAAGTGGGGTGGGAAATAAAACAGATAATCGTTGCATTGTTTTTGTTATCATCCTATAATATATTTGATATAAGGATAACAAACATGAGCGAAGATTACAACCCCTTAAATATCACTTGTGATATAAAATTAATTGAATTGATACAAAAATGGCAGGATAATTTACGTTTAGATAGACGGTTATCTGAGCATACAGCATCATCATATTTAATTGATTTAAAAGAATTTATGCATTTTTTGCAGAATCATTTGTCAGAGCAAGTGACTATAAAAGCACTCAAAAAATTAAAAGTTGCCGATTTTCGGGCATTTTTGGTATGGCGAAGTGAACAGGCAATCGGACGAGCCAGTATTGCAAGAGGGATGTCCACTTTACGTAATTTTTTTAAATATTGTACCCGAATGGAAGTGTTGGAAAATGATGCAATTATGTCTATTCATACCGGACGAGGAGCCAAAATATTACCTCATCCGTTATCAGTTGATGATGCAAAACGTTTTTTGGATGCTGTTTCAGTTGTTGTGAAAGAAGATTGGCAGATTAAGAGGGATAAAGCTTTATATTTGTTATTATATGGATGTGGGTTGCGTATTGCAGAAGCTCTATCATTAAATATAAGTGACATCCCGTTATCGGCTGATGCATTTGTGATTACCGGAAAAGGGAACAAACAACGCCTTGTTCCGTTATTACCGGTTGTCAGACGGGCATTGCAAGTTTATTTGCGTGTTCATCCGGCAGTGTCAAACGATTCACCGTTGTTTGTTGGAGCAAGGTCTGAACGATTAAATCCAGGAGTTGTGCAGCGAAATGTTAGAGCGATTCGTTATTATTTAAATTTACCCGAAACGGTAACGCCTCACGCACTAAGACACAGCTTTGCAACGCATCTATTGCAGGGGGGGGGCGATTTAAGAACCGTTCAGGAATTGTTGGGACATTCATCATTATCTGCAACACAACGTTATACGGAAATTGACAGAGAACAAATGCTTCAAATTTATGATAAAGCGCATCCGCGTGCAAAATTAAATAAAAAATAAAAAAGTCTTTGACCTGTTTTTAAATGTGTGTTATAATAATTGAAATGATAAAAAATGGAGGGATATAGATGTTAAGAAATACACTTGGAACCGGCTCATATTTCGGCAGAAAAGAAATTTTAATGGGTGTTGCCCCAATTGCTTTGAAAGAAGCCAAAAAAGCAGGTTATTCCGTGACGGGAGATGTTTGTCCATGTGGAGAAACATGGGCTGATTTTCAAGCATTTCATTTGGAACAACGAACAAGCGCTAATGCGTTTTATAATCAATCGGGATATGAACGTTAAGGTAGGTTATTTTGAAAAAAGGGAATTTCAAAATTGAAAAAGAAGATGCTTTTGTTGCCTTGCCGACAACGGAAGATGAGTTGATTTTTGCTATTGCCGTTCGAGAAAATGAGCCGAATCAGCCTAAGTTGTTATATGATGGTGATGAGCATGCTTTGTTGATTCGTAGCAAAGAAGATGCTGTTATTTTGGATTATTTGAACAGTGAAGTGCAAAAAATGTTGCAACATTCATTTAAAATATATGTTGCGGAAATTGATTACAAGGAAAAAAAGATGATGCGAGATTATATGGTGCCGATTCATTTGGTTGATTCTTATCCGTTTAATTTAGCTCCGTTTTTTGATTAATTTATTTATGATTTGAATGCAAATAGGAATATTTGCATTATTTTTTTGTAAAAAAATGAATAATCTGTTGATTTATTTGAAACTCTATCGTATATTATATTCGATATTCGCATTTTTTCATAGGGAAAGGAAATATTATGTGCTTATGTAAAGGAAAATGCTCACTGAAAAACTATGTGTTGTTTGGTCGGGGTATTGGATTAAAAGTTATTGTATTGTTTACATTTTTAATTTCATTGTTTATGTTAATAACCGTTGGTGTGACATTTACAAAATTAGTTAATGAACAGGATTTTCAATCTTTTATAAAAGAATTACCTGTTGTTAAAATAGAAAATGGTAAAATTGTAGAGCCTGTTTATGATAATATGCTTTGGATAATTCCGGGTACGGAACCAAACGGGGAAGGCGATGCGGTTATTGTTGCTAATACAACTGTGGATGAAGCGGATCGTATTCCGGAAGAAGTTACAGTTTATATTGCTGCTCGTCATGTTTATGTGCGCAATGATGATGGTACAATGGATCGTTATTCTATTCCGGCAAATACAACAAAAGTTATTACACCGGATATTGTGACAAAGGTTATTAAATCTGCTATTTGGGGCTTTTCGGCTTTAATCGCCTTGGTTCTATGGGGTGTGAGTATTTTAATTTTCTTGGTAACATATTTGGTTGTTATGTTGTTGGGATTTATTGCAAATCGGCAATTAACAATAGATGCATGGGGTCGGTTATTGGCATATCCTTGGTGTGTTGTCTGGTTGTTGAGTTTAATTTTAAATTTCTACGGAATTCCCGTGACAATGACAGTCACATTGTTAACAGCAATTTTAGTAACGCTTGTCGGAGGAGCATTATTACCGCATCAGGCAACAGCTGTTGTTGTAGATAATGCTGATGTAACCGATAATGACGGTATATCTGTAATAGATGAAAAAGACGAACCGATTATAGCTGAACCGGTTATTGAAGATACTGCTGTTGAGCCGGCAAAATCTGAGAAAGAAGAAATTAAACAATCGGCAAAAAAACAACCGATTGCCAAAAAAAGTTCTAAGAAAGAAACGGCTGTTGTTTCTCGGCGAACGGTTAAAACAAAATCAGCAACTAAAAAAATAACCGGAAAAACGGTTCGTAAAACAAAATAACAGATAACTTTTGTTAATGATATAAAAAAAATCATTCGTTTTTACGGATGATTTTTTTTGCATATTGAATTTGTTTATTGCGGTATAATGTAATATTTGAAATTTTTGAATTTATTGGTGATTTATGTGAAAAACTGGCATGAACGATGTGTGTTTTATGAAAAGATTTCAAAAATAATACTTCTGCGTTTTTCCATAATAACGATAAATCTTTATACTTGCCGTCCTGTTGAGCGTGTTTTAGATTCTTGTATAGAACACGTATAGGTGTTTATGCTAATTCTTTATGTTGAATGTCATTCTGAAAACACACGGAAGTGTGCTGTTCAGAATCTCATAATAAAGAGGTATTATTGTTTGTGCCACATTCTTCCGAGATGCCTGATTGTGATCCGGTATGACAGTAAGTGTAAAGATAAAAACAACAATTTGAAGGACTTTATTTGCATTCTCTTATCAATTTGAACGTGTTTCAGATTTTGAACGAAACGCTATGATTACTTTCCAATGAATAGAAAAAAAAGACCGAAGTCCTGAAAAATAGATAGAAATTGACTTGAAATTATAAATATTTTTCTTTGTTTTTAAAATTATACCATTGAAAAATATAAAAGTATTAAATTTTAACTATAAGTATCGTTGCAAAAAAAGGTACGTATAATTGCAATCTTTTTTTTTACAATTTTGAAACTTTTTGAGAAGTGATTGATTTTTAATGCTTCTTTTTGATTTTAAAAGATAATTTTTTCATTTTTTATGTCTTTTTGATACTTTTTTATTTTCTCGATTCGAAGCGGGAAAAAAAGGTACCTTTTATTACACTAGTAAATGGAAGCAAATATTGTTTTCCAAAGAGACTAACGGCGGAAAACCGCCAAAGAAAAACTTTTAATCATTCAGGGAATGGATAAAAAGTACTCAAAGAGGAAAGTAAAAGACAAATGAAAAAAAATGAATCAGGACGTTCAATGGTTGAAATGCTTGGCGTTTTAGCTATTATCGGTGTTTTGTCAGTTGGTGGTATTGCCGGCTACACAATGGCAATGAATCGTTATCGGGCAAATGAAGTTGTTGATATGG
>JAFZGR010000079.1 GCA_017555325.1 Alphaproteobacteria bacterium
GGAGCGACAGGAACACTGTATGGCAAGTGTCAAAGATTACCGGTTTTTTATACGCATCCATATTTTGAGCAAGTAGTAGATAATAATAGAATATTTAAGTTAGAAAAGAAGTGTCCGCCGAAAATGTACTGTCATTTACAGTGGAAAGACATAAATTGCACAGCGGCAGGAGCAGGGATAACGGGCAAAGTCTATGGAGCATGTGCGTTATGGGACGAAAAGAACACGATATGTCCGAAACTGACAGAAGAATAAGAAAAATCAAGCAAGCAAGAAAGGAGAAAAGAAATGAAAAGAAAAACGTTGATAATGGGACTTATCGGGATGATCATACTTCAACCGATAAATGTACAGGCGGCAGATTGTGCGAATGGGGCAGGGACAGAAATTAAAGGAAACGATCATGGAACATATTGTGTGTCAAAAGCTAGTATGAATTGGTGGAGTGCACATGCGTGGTGCGATGCAATTGGGATGAAACTGGCTCCATTGAGTGAATGTGAGTGTCGAGATGAATCCAACTGTGATATGATGAAACAGTGTCCGAATTTGTATGGTGCGGGAGGTAACTGGGTTTGGACCACAACCCCAAGTGGTAGCAGCTCCGCCTATGCCGTTCATCTCGATAATTGTAGTGTGCCCGCAAACCCACGAACCCACAACAACGGCGCCTTATGTTTATAACCCAGCTTTTAAAATACTACTTTAAGTAGAATAAATTCGCCTGTATTAGGCGGATGAACATTCCCCCTTTTGTTTAAAAAAAGGAACAAGCAAAGAAAGCCGCTTTTCCCCACACGGGGTCCGTGTGGGGAAAAATGAAAGCACGATATTTTAAAATTTGTGTTAAATTGGATTGAGGGTTGGTTTTGTTATCACGTAGCTTTATATGTTCCGTCAATCTGAACTTGTTTCAGATTCTTGGGGGAAAGATGGCACGAACAATGAGCCATTATCATGACGAGACCACAGGTCGGAGCCTAGGGTGACGGTGCAGATAAAAAGTGCCGGAGTAACGATAAGTCTTTACATTTGCTGTCATGCCGGATTCAGTCCGGCATCTGGTGTAGAACCGGCACGAACAATGAGCCATTTCATGACGAGACCCCGTGTCAAAGTACGGGGTGACGATGGGAGTAAAAAGGGCATAGGTGAGGGTAGAAATGAAAAGTGTACAGGGTGATGAAAAATTAAAAAGAGACTAGATAGGCTCGAAAGATAACAATTGTCTGCTTCTAAATCTATTATAGCACACTTTTGAGTGACAAAGGGATCCTGTAGTTTTCCGAAGAATATAAAATTATTTATAAAATAAAAACCGGTTTACATATTATGCAAACCGGAGAAAATGTTAGAAAAATTTAATGTATTGGTTTTAATTGAATTTTATTTAAAATACGTATCCATTCTTTTTTGTCTTTTTCTTTTAATTTTGTACGTGATTGCATTTGCGCTACACAATAACCTAAGGGGGAATTAAAAATTCGACCTAAAACAGTTAAACGTGGTTTTTCGGTTGTGCGTGTTTCAAATAAGCGCGAATCAATACCGTCCTGCAGCGAAATGAGTTCTCCGCCAAAAGAACGATAATAGGTTGCAATTTTTTCATTGATAAAATTAAATCCTTTATCTTTTTCAGATGTATAACACATAACATCAATGATTGTTTTCCAACGATCTGTTTGATAATCTTCTTCTTTAAGTGAATAAACCAAATGTAAATTTTCATTTCGTTTTTCAACAACAATGGGCCACCAATTTTGTTGATTTAATTCTATGTTGATGGATTTGAGAATTTTACTTTTTTCTTCTTCCGATACACGCCATAAATTTTCTTGTAATTGTTGTATTTCGTTCAATTTGGACTGATATGTTTTTTTATCTCCTCCTTTCATTTTTGAGGAAGATAAAGCATTTTGATAATACATTATTGCCAAATCGTATTCCTTTATTCCGGTATAGTATTCTCCCAATAGTGCCTGTGCTTTCCATTCTTTTGGAAATTCACTCATCGCTTTTTTGAGTGCTTGTATGGCTGGTTGAGGTTCATTGTTCATGAACAATGACAATCCAAGCATATAATGTGATTTATATAATTGAGAATCATATTCCAGTGAATTTTGAAAAGCATAGATTGCATTTTGATAATCATTTTTCTTATAGGCCATCATCCCTGCCTGATAGGCATTTTCTGCGTGATTTATTTCTTTTTTCTTTGCAGCTTGAACAGAGGAACATATACATATGCTTCCGATAATTCCGATAATAATTAATTTGGTGATTTGTTGATGAAAAACTTTTATCATAAAACGACTCCTTGTTATTCTTACATAGTTCGTCCGACAATTTTTGCTGCCTCTAAACGATTTTCTACTTTTTCAATGGCTTCAAAAATTTCTTCTGGCGTTTCTACAAAATCAATATAATCAACTTTGTCCTGATTTAAAGTTCCTTCTTGCAACATATTAAAAATTAAATTAATCATTGGATCCCAAAAATGATTAAAGTTTAAAAAAATCATGGGTTTTTTTGCAATTTCTTTTGTCTGTATGGAAACGGCAAAATCAGAAACTTCATCTAATGTTCCCCAACCTCCCGGACCAATCAGCAAGGCATCACTTAATGCCATCATTTTTCGTTTGCGAACCGTTAAATCCGGTACAACAGTAATTTCATCCGGCTGAAAAACAGTGCGATCTTTACATTGTAAATCTAATAATTTTTCTGTTGTATTGCCGATTACCCGTCCATTTTTATTCCGGTCGCCC
>JAFZGR010000080.1 GCA_017555325.1 Alphaproteobacteria bacterium
AAAAAGTATGATGTTGATGTTGTTAAAGGGGCATATAATGAATTTTTTGACGATGAATCGGGTGTGGGGTATATACAAATCAGCTCAGAAACAGAACACATTCATCCCTTGGAAAATCCGTTTGTTATTTATGATTATTCAGTGCCATTATTAAATCATGCCAGTATTTGGACGGGTATTTATCGGTTGTCTTTCATTAAGAAAAATAAGATTCGGGTTTTTGAAAAAAATAAAGGTCGATATGCTGATCAAAATTGGCGGTATGAAACTTTAATTCTTGCTGATAAAATTTATTGGGAAAATAAACCATTCTATAATTATCGGTTGACAAACGAAAATGCATCTTCTTTCAAAAAAAATAATCCGGATGATGTTTTTGATATTTATAGCTCACTGGATTCTTTTTTTGCAAGATATCCCGAAAGGTATAAACAGGTGCAAGATGTTTATTATTATGGGCTTTTTCGACATTTGTTTTGGAATTTAAATCGGGTTGAATCGAAATACAGATTGTATTTGTTTAAAAGAATGCATATTGTTTTTAGAAAAATGGATAAATCGGTTGTGTTAAAATCTAATCTGTTTTCACCAAAAGAAAAAATAACGTTTCAACGGTTGTATAGGAAAACGTATTTGGTGGAAATTTTATCAAAAACAGCTGTTGAATGGTGTTTTTCCCTAAAAAATTCCAATTGTCGGCAATATAAAGTCATTAAATTGTTTGGTATTTCCGTCCGTTTTAAGAAAAAGAAAAAAAGATTAAAAATTAAAGTTATTTAAGGCGCCAAATATAACATTGCTCATGTGCGTGGGGTGTGACGAATAGTTCATTCCAGTTGTGAAACTTTGGAATTCATGAACGAAATTCGAATGTTTGTCTTTGTTTGTGGACAATTATTTTAAAAAAGATGAAAGTGTGACGGGAACGGGCAAAAGTTGCCATTGATTGTCAAACGGGAAATGTGTTTTGATGAATTTTCGGGGATTTGCATCAAAATAATCGTTATTTAAAGATTTTCCTTTTGTTAATTCTTGAATGTTGGGGGTTTTTTGTTCTCGTTTTTGTAATAGTTTTTCCATGGCACGATTGTTCCGAATTTCCTTTGCTGTATAGGCTCGATCTTCATTGTGCATCCAATAAGTATCAATTAACATCCAGTGATTATCTGCTTTGACGGCATTCCAAGCAGCTTCATATTTTTGCATATCATAATTAGGAATGATGCCTGTTTGTTGAAGGGCGTGTGTAACGGTTTGTAATTTAGGGTTGTTTCTGTGTGGAGCTGTTACATATTTACCTGCGTAACCCTCAATAATAACGGATTCTAAACCAGCATTTTGACAAAGTTGGTGATAGAGTTCAGCATAATCAAAACTTGTTCCTAGTCTGGTTTTTAAAATGTTTTGAGAAGACGGATAATCTGCCGGTATGTTTTTGTTTGTAGCTTCTTTGATTTTTTTGTCCGCATATCCGTTTTTTTGGAATTGATAGGCAACATAAGCTGCTAAAATACGGGCTTTTTCCAGTTCTGTTTGCTTGTTGTTTGTGAGAGATTTTACAATGCTTTCGATGGATGAAGCTTTACCTAACGGTAATTTTTTTGCTGTATTGTCTAACTGAGCATAATTAGTAGCAAAAACTGATGTTGAAAATGTAAGAATAATTATGAAATAAAAAAAAATTTTTATTATTTTATACATATTTAATCCTTTGTGTTTACTTCAAAATTACGTTGCCAATTATAAGGGAGCGGTTTGCGTAGAATTTGGGTTAGATATAAATCTGTTGGTAATATTTTTTCAAGATGTTGCACAACTTGTTGTATGGTAGGATGTTTTTGATTGTTTTTTAACAACTCTTGTGTTTTTTCGCCGTTTAGTAGATTTAAAATACTTTGGGGTGTTTTTTTTGTTTCTAGAGTTTCGTTGATCAGGGTAATAGCTGTTAATGGTAGATTTTTGGATAGACAAACATCCATCATCGTTTGCGGTTCTTCTGTTTGTGTAAAAGTATATTTGTGTTCCGGATGAAAGTAGCCGGGGATTTTGCTTCGAAAAACCCGTTCCCATAAATCTCTTATACTGATTAATTCTCCGACACGGGATAAAAAGGCATCTAATTCTTTTATTTGTTTGGCGTGTTTTTTAATTTTTTCTTTTGTTTCATGAGTGGGGGCATGATAGAATATTTTTTTTCGGATGTTTTTTTGGATTTGTCCTAAATTCATCAATGAGGTGAAACGTTTTGGAAAAATTTGACGGGGAAAAACGTTGGTCAGGCATTCGCGGGCAAATTGATAATCTTCTGCCTGTAATGCTAAATCCATAAGTGTGTATCTGTTTTTGTCATATTGATAGAGAGATGCTTTGAAAAATGGATTGATTTTTGTACCATCCAATTCGACGGATAAATCGTCGAAATGTCCTGATAATAAACGCATTTGTCTATATGTTTCATTGTTACGAGAAGCAAAATACTTTGCAAATGTGACAATTTCAGCATTGTTTCGGGCGGCATAAACCTCATTTATTGGCATATCAGGATATGCCGCATGTATTATTTTGATGTTGTCTTCCGGTTGGGTCATAATGCCTCCGTTTTGTTTGATAATCTTCTTTAAAAATACATCTGTTTTAAAAAAATGTCAAGTGAGTTGAATCCGTGCTTGAAAACAGATTTAAATTGTGCTAAGCATAAAAAAAGTGAGTGTTTAATTTAATTTTAAGGAGTAAAAAAATGCGTCGTAAATTAATTGCTGGAAATTGGAAAATGAATGAATTAAAAACAGAAGGATTGGAACTGGCACAGGCTGTTTTTGATAAATGTGCCGGACAAAAATTACCTTTTGATGTGTTGATTTGTCCACCCATGAGTTTATTGGGTATGGTCGCGGATTTGCCTCACGAAGTTGTTGGAGTCGGTTCACAGGATGTGGCGTGTACAACAAAATCCGCTGGGGCTTTTACAGGAGATGTTTCTGCCACTATGGTTAAGGATTTAGGTGCAACACATACACTTGTTGGGCATTCCGAACGACGGACGATGCATCATGAAACAGATGAAGTTGTTTGTCAAAAGGCTTTAAATGCAATGAATGCTGGTTTGACGGCCGTTGTTTGTATCGGGGAAACGGAAATTGAACGTGAAAACGGTGAAGCTTTAACCGTTGTTGCACGTCAAATTAAAGGTTCTGTTCCGAAAACCGCAACGGCAGATAATTGCGTGATTGCTTATGAACCTGTTTGGGCAATTGGTACAGGCAAAACCCCGACAACAGAGGATGTTGCAGAAGTGCATACGGCAATTCGTCAGGAATTGACATCTTTGTTGGGTGAAAAAATAGCTTCTCAAATGCGTATTTTATATGGTGGTTCCGTTAAACCTTCAAATGCAAAAGAATTGTTGTCTGTTGAGAATGTTGATGGGGCTTTAATCGGTGGTGCTAGTTTAAAAATTGAAGATTTTTGGGGTATTGCCGCAACACAATTATAAATAAAAACGGGGCGTTTGCTTTTGAGAAAGGAAAAAAGATGCGATTTGGTTATTTAATGTTTATCGGGTTGATGTTTGCAGGTGTATCGGCGCAAGCTGATGTCGGTTTGTGTCTGAAAAATTTACCGGATATGATAAAAACGGATTCGCAAGAAGAAGCTTTTATTTTTAAAAAAAGTTCTCGCCCCGATTCTTTTCAGATTGTTGTTGAATCGGATACAAAACAAAATTATTATCAAACATATCATAATGAAGTCTGTTTTGCCAAGGTCGCTTTATTGGAAACAGATATGGGTCGGTTGACAAATACTAAAATTAAAAGATATGCAAAAGAAGCGAGTTCTTTTCAAATTACGGGACAAGATCGTGCCGAAATTGAAAAAGAACGGTTTTTTTATACAATGGGTGTTGAACAAGATCAAACAAATGTGTTGATGGTAACTGGTTTTAATAATCGTATTTTACAAGTGCGGATGACATGTCAGGCAATGACTTCTCTTGAGAAAAAAGAAAACAGACGGATGACCGTTCATTGGGCAAAAGAATTAGCAAAAAACTTATTAAATGCTGTTAAAAACTGTAAGTAAAATTTTTGGGATTTTGGGGTTTATATGTCTTTCATCGGTTTGTTTGGCTGATGAGCTATCGAGTGTGTGTATCAAAAAATTACCAAATCGACTTGGTTTAGAACAAAAAGCTCCTGAAACAATGCGTTTTATCAGTAATGAAACGGATATAATTGATTATGAAAATCAAAAAGGAGGAAAAGGTTGGGGATATGCTCGTAAATATAGAAATGGTTCTTGTGAGGTGATTATCTATGTATATAATCGGGAAAAGGAAGTTGTTTCAAATGAGGATATTTCTGCAGAATTAGCGTATTTTGATGGGTTTACTCCGGAAGGACAGTTTCAAAAGGAAGTTGGAGAAGATGTTTTTTCCGGTATTGCGGGGATAAAAGCGGTTGATGAAACAGTCGGTAAGCAGGTTCACATGGTTTCCATTACGGCAAAAAATAGACAATTTATAAAATATCGAACCTCTTGTCGATTAATGTCGGATTTAAAAGAAGAAGCCAATTTCCGATTGGCGGATATGTTTACAACGCAAGTTCTAAAAGAGACATATGGTTTGTTATCGGATTGTTTGTCGGAGGAATAAAAAATATTATTGTTTTTTTGACAAAAAGATTCTTTGTGCTTGCAAAATAATCAAAAATACGATATTGTTAAGCATCGTTTAAATAACAAAGGAAAGAAAATGCAAACAATTATTTTAACAATTCATATTATTTTAGCTATTTGTATCACCTTGCTTGTTTTATTACAACGTTCAGAAGGCGGGGCTTTGGGATCGTTGGGTGGTGGTCAAAGTGCCTCTAGTTTATTTACGGGTCGTCAGGCTGGTAATTTTTTAACACGTATGACGGTTTATTTGTTTATCGGGTTTGTTGCTACCAGTTTAACATTAGTTATTATAGCCAAAAAAGTTAATCAAGCTGAAACAATATCCATTGTTCCGACAACAACAGAACAAAATGTACCGGTAGAAAAATAACTCTTAATATTGGGAGGGTGTAAAATGCAAAAAATTGTTGAATTAAAGAACATTCGTTTTTCAAATGAAAGTCCGTTTGTTTTAATTGCAGGTCCCTGCCAAATGGAGAGTGCCTCCCATGGGATGGAAATGGCATCGGCTTTAAAGGAATTAACGGATAAAATGCATATTCCATTTGTTTTTAAAGCCTCTTTTGATAAGGCAAACAGAACCAGTATTAATGGTATTCGTGGCATGGGATTGGAAAAGGCCTTAACGGCATTTGCAGATATTAAATCTACATTAAATTGTCCGGTATTGACTGATATTCATGAACCATTTCAATGTCCGATTGCCGCAGAAGTGATTGATGTTTTGCAAATTCCAGCATTTTTATGTCGTCAAACGGATTTGGTTGTTGCTGCCGGCAAAACAGGATGTGTTATTAATGTTAAAAAAGGTCAGTTTATGGCCCCGTGGGATATGAAAAACGTTGTCGCAAAAATTGAAAGTACAGGAAATGATAAAATTATTTTAACGGAACGGGGTGTTTCTTTTGGATATAACACTTTGGTTGTAGATATGCGTTCTTTGCCGATTATGAAGCAAACCGGATATCCGGTTGTATTCGATGCGACACATTCTGTTCAGCAACCGGGCGGGCAAGGAGCTTCTAGTGGTGGACAACGGGAATTTGCACCTGTTTTGGCAAATTGCGCCGTTACAACGGGAATTGCTGGTGTCTTTATTGAAACACATGAAACGCCGGATACGGCTCCAAGTGATGGACCAAATATGATTCCGTTAAAAGAAATGCAATCCGTGTTAGCGAAATTACAGCAGTATGATGCGATTGCTAAACAGGATTTTTAGGGGAACAAAAGAATAAAGGTTCTTTTGTTTAATATTCATCTCATACAGGAAAGGAATGAAAATGAGTGAAATTATTGATATTCTAGGTAGAGAAATTTTGGATTCACGCGGAACACCGACTGTGGAAGTTGATGTTGTGTTGGATGACGGTTCATTCGGTCGTGCAGCAGTTCCAAGCGGGGCATCAACAGGTGTTCACGAAGCTGTTGAATTGCGTGACGGAGATAAAAGTCGTTTTAACGGAAAAGGCGTTTTAAATGCAGTTAATGCTGTTAACACAGATTTGTATGATGCTATCATCGGTATGGATGCATCTGAACAAATTGAAATCGATCGGACAATGATTGAAGTTGATGGTACTGAAAACAAAGGTAAATTAGGTGCAAATGCTATTTTAGGTTTATCTTTGGCTGTTGCAAAAGCTGGTGCTGAAAGTGCCGGATTGCCGTTATATCGTTATATTGGTGGCACATTGGCTCATGTTTTGCCTGTTCCAATGATGAACATTTTAAACGGTGGTAAACATGCTGATAATCCGATTGATATTCAAGAATTTATGATTATGCCAGTTGGTGCTTCTTCTTGTTCAGAAGCTATCCGTATGGGGGCTGAAATCTTCCAAGCTTTAAAATCAAACCTCAAAAAAGCGGGAATGAATACAAATGTTGGTGATGAAGGCGGTTTTGCTCCGAACATTGGTTCTGCAAAAGAAGCTTTGACATTTATTGTAAAAGCTATTGAAACGGCTGGATATAAACCGGGTGATGATGTTGTATTGGCATTAGATGCTGCTTCTTCTGAATTCTATAATGCTGATGATAAAAAATATCATTTAGAAGGAGAGGGAAAAGTATTAACATCCGCAGAACTTGTTCAATACTATGCTGATTTAGCTGCCGAATTCCCGATTATGTCATTAGAAGACGGTATGGCAGAAGATGATTGGGAAGGTTGGGACTTGTTAACAAAGACATTAGGTTCCAAAATCCAATTGGTTGGCGATGATTTGTTTGTGACAAACACAAAACGTTTAAAAATGGGTATTGAACGTAAAGTTGCAAACTCAATTTTAATTAAAGTCAATCAAATCGGTTCTTTAACAGAAACTTTGGAAGCTGTTGATATGGCTCATCGGGCAGGTTATACAGCTGTTTTATCACACCGTTCCGGTGAAACAGAAGATTCAACAATTGCTGATATTGCTGTTGCAACAGGTTGTGGGCAAATCAAAACAGGCTCATTATCCCGTTCTGATCGGTTGGCAAAATACAATCAATTAATTCGTATTGAAGAAGAATTGGGTGATACGGCAGTATATGCGGGTCGTTCTATTTTTGCTAACAAACAAAAATAAGAATCGCTTCTTTAAAGAAAAAAAGTGTTCCTTGAAAAAGGAGCACTTTTTTTATGGTATTAAATGTATTAATACCTGTATGAATAGGTAGAAAATGAAGGATTATTGTTTTAGTTGAATTGATTATTTAAAATTAAAAAAATGTCAAAAGTGGAAAAATATTGTAATTAAACCTCTCTTTTTTTACTGTATTTTTATAAAAATATAAAAAAGCGACTTTTAAAAGTCGCTTTGTAAATATATATAGCCAATAATCGATAGGATTCTCTACCGCTGTTTAATTTGTCCGATAAATTGTATGTCCGTTATAATAATTAATGGCATTGTTTGGTATTGGATAATATCTATACCCAGTGGTTGGTTGTTGGTAATATATCGGTTGACTATTACTTTCTACTGAATGATATGTCGGTTGTAAAACAATGGGAACAGTTGCCGGAGTTGTTACCGGAACAGCTACTTGATTTTGTGCTGTGGATTGTTCTGTTTTGCTTTCTTTACTTTTTTGTTTTAACTTCTCCTGTGTTTCTGTTGTTTGAGTTTGTTTATCACGCATACTTTCAGAACGATAAGTTGTGTGTTTGTCTGCTGTGGCATGGACGTATAAAACGGTTTCTTGTGTAATGGTATTTCCATCTGCCCCTTGTGTGGTTCGCGTAATAACATTTTTACCGTTTCGTAATTCTGTATCGGCAATAAGGTTGTGATTTGAATCATAAACACGGACAATAGCTATTTTCCCATCTTTTTTTTCAACTTCCACAAATAATTCTTCCCGTTGGATATGTTCTTCCGTCACAGTTGGTTCAGCTTTTTCAGATTTAGATACATTTTCTTTTGGTAAAGCGACTACAATTGATGTATCGATTATATCTGTTTTTTCATTAGTAATATTTTCTTTTTTCTCTGAAACGGTATCTGATACTGTTTGATGCGCTTCCGATATTTGTTGCAATTCATTTTCGGATTTAGATGAAATCCTTTCATCTGGTGACAATTTTTCATCTTTTTGTTGAATACTTGCAATTAACGAATCAATTTCTTTTGTAATTAATTCTGCTTCATCTGAGATAGGTGTTGTTTGTTCTTCTGTTTTTGTTGAGTTTTTATCGGTGTTTTCAGATATTGTTTTAACTTCCTTTGTTGTCGGTTCTGAAACTATTGACTCTTCTTTTTGAGGTATGACATCTGCTGGTTTTTCTGTTTTTGTGTCAGAAGGCTCAATTGCCTTTAAAGGTAATAATACCGGTCGAATTTGAGCCATAATTTCCGGTTTGATAGTTTTTTGAAGTGCTGAAACACTTAAATTATCTTGTGATAAATCTTCTCTAGCGTTATCAACTTTATTTTGTGTTTCTTCTTGAGAGGTTGTCACTTTTTCAGCTGATATGCTTGTTGATGAATCTGTTTCATTTTTATTAAGAGAAGGGGTTGTTTGTTCTGGAACCAACTTGATAATGGTAATTTCCGCAGGAGCAAATAAACGCATTTGTGGTCCCCATTGTCCGGCTCCCCGAGAAACATATAATAAGCCTGCATTTGTTTGGTGTAACCCATATAAATAACCGTTAAATATTTTTGTCGGGATATGGAATGGGAAAATTTGTCCGCCGTGTGTATGTCCGGAAATTTGTAAATCAATTTGTCCGGATGCTAAGTTGTTAATAAAATCCGGTCGATGAGATAATAATATTTTATAATCTTTATTTTGTGCTGAAGATAATGCTCGAACAACATCGGCAGAATCACTGATGCGTCGGACGCCTTTATAATCGGGAATGCCGGCTAAATACACATTGGATGTTATTTGAACACCTTCGTTATATAAATAAGTGATATCAGCTTCTTTCATTGCTTCTTTTGCTTCTTCGTGTCCGATATAAAATTCATGGTTACCGGCAACAGCGTATTTTCCCAATGGGGCATATAATTGTGATAGTTTGAAAAGTTTATAATGCAGATTTGTTGTTTTATCATCAATTAAATCTCCTACAAAAACGATTACATCGGGTTGAATTTCCTGAATGCGTTTTGTCATTTTTTCAATTTTTCCATTTGACACGGATTGATGTAAATGCATATCCGGTAAAGCGACAATGGTTATTCCCGAATCAATTTTATCTGTTGTGATTGTAATTTCTCGAAATGAAGGAGTTTTTAATCCCGCATACAATGCCCAAAATGAAAGAAATACAGCAACTCCGGCAAAAATACAATTGGATTGACGTAAAAATTCCGGTCGATTTAAAGCAAAATTACCAAGTGTTTTTTTTCTGATTTTGCGAATAAGCCACCCGATTCCCCAAATAGTATCCCGTGTAAATATGGAGAGAAAGAAAAGGAATACCGAAATAAATAAAAAATAAAATATATGATAAATAACGGCATACGAATTGCCAATGTCAATGATGCCTTTTTTTAACATAAGCGGAATAATCCATACAAGGCAAAGTGCTAAAAACAATCCGGCTTTTTTTGCTTTATTCCACTGGAACATTTGCCAAATGCGTAAAGATGTCCAAAAAATTGAAAAAAGAACAAATAATAGTATAAAAATTAATAACATGGGATACCTTTCCTTGCCTTTGTGAATAACTACTTTCATATTACACAAAAAATCGGACAAAAACACGTTTTTTTTATTTGTTATATAAAAAAATTAATATAGACAAACATTAAAAAGTATTATACAATATTAATATCAGGTTAAGTAGAAGGATTGCCAATGAAAAAACAATTATCGCCATTGGAAAAAGATATTTTACAACCGAATTTTCCGGATGTGACATCTTTTTCTTTTAAATGGCAAGGTACACCTGAAAAAGGGGTTGTGACAGCAACGGCAGTTCAGACAGATAATTGTATTCGAAAGGTTGTGGAGTATCAAAACGGTGTTAAACACGGAACAGAAATTACCCGAGAAAGTTTAGATGATTCATTGGTGGTTGCTCAATATGACTCCGGAGAATTAACACAAGTGACATATTATCCGTCAGAAAATAAACGATATACCATTTTTTATCAAAATGGTGTGCCTCATCATTCTGATAGATTTGATGATGTCTCTTTTAAAGCTGTTCAAGATTTTAGTATTGCTCTACAATTACGTTTAACTACTCGGTGGGAGGGTAATCCTCAACAGGGCTCATTGTATATTTACGATAATGATAATCTCTTGCGGATAAGTGAGTATTTAAACGGAGAACGAAACGGAAAACAAGTATCCATTGGATTGCAAGATAATCCAAATGAAGAGATAATATATTTTGAAAATGGCAAACAGGTTGAAGCAAATTCCAGTAATATCTTAAAAACACTTGCGAATAATGGGCATACTTATGGGGAAAGTGTTAATTTGTTGGATATAATTAA
>JAFZGR010000081.1 GCA_017555325.1 Alphaproteobacteria bacterium
AGAAACAACAACGACTACGACAACACCAGAGACATCAACGACTACAACAACACCAGAAACAACAACGACTACGAGACCATCTGAAAAATCAAATTCTTTTAATTCTGCACAAGCAGCCGCTGAACAAAAAAGTTTTTTGGAACGCAATTGGCAATGGATTATCGGCGCCGTTGCTGCTGTGGCTACTGCAATCGGGGCTTATTTCTTGTTAAAAAAACAAAAGAAAAAAACAAAAGAAGCAAAAAATGAAGTTAATTCTTTAAAAGAACAGGTTTCTACATTACAGGATAAAATTAACGAATTAAGCGAAAATGGTAATAATAATGATAACTCTAACAATTCATCTTCCGGATTAGCCAATAATTCTACACGTATTTATACGCATGATGAAATTATTTCCGATATTAATTTTTTACGGTCTTCAAATAATTCAACTTCTAATGGATAAGACATGTCAAAAGAAAAAAAGCCGGAATATCATAAAGCTGTTATGCCCTTCTTTTTCCCATTAAAGGATAGAGAAAATAAAGAATATGATATATATGCTTTGATTGTTTATACATATCCCATTCAAGAAATGTTAAAACCATCTCTATTAGTGGAAAAACCTGCAATGAAACATTTACATTTAATGATGGGACGATCATTTGCAAAATTTATACGGGCAAAACAACAAAATTTTCCAAATCAATGGTTAGAGGCTCAAAATGAACGGAAAACAATTTTAGGTCTTGATCCGGCAAATTTTCCCGAAGATGAGCAAGAGGATATTGTATTATTAAAAAAACATGCAGAACGTAATCCTTTAAATGAATATTTATCAGCATTATTACATTCTGATTTTGTGCATTTTATGGAAAATGACATTAAAAAGGATTTTAATCGTTTTTATCATCTACTTGAAGAATTAAGAATAAATGATTTTAATATTATTATACAGGATTGCAAAAAACAAGAACATACAAAGTTCATCATGAAAAACAATGTCAGACAAGAAATTAAGCAATCTGTCGAATCTAAGCAAGAATATGCATATGACTTTGTTCGTCAATATTTAATGCGTGAAAAACAACGCCAACATCGACACAGAAGATAATAATAACACATATTATCAAAAATTAATGAGTATAATGTACTTAAAACGACATATCTTTTCATTAGATATGCCGTTTTAACAATTACAAAAGATATATCCTATCTATTTTTCAACACATTTATATCCAATTATCGTTTTTCCGTCTGCCGAATAAATTGCTTCTTCCCGACGATAATCTTTACAAACATCATTACATAAACGACGAGATTCTGTATCTGTTCCAATTGCTCTATCACCTCCTTCAGAACAGAACAAGCAATTTCCATCAATATCCTGCCATTGTGTCCCCGTACACTCTTCTACACAAAGTCCTGACCAAGTTGTATCCGGTGTACCGATTTCTAATTGACGTCTATTTTCACAAGAGGAACATAAGTTATCCTTACTCGGATCAATTGGTTTATTTACATTAGAGCAGGACAAGCAAGATGAACCGGATAAAAACTGTAATTTTTCTTCACACAGACCTTTCATACATGTATTGTTGCTCCATCTTCTATTTTTACATGATAAACATTGTTCTTCATCAGCAATATAATCAGCACTATCCGTACAATTCCGACAATATCCATAATGATCTCTAAATTTTTCACCGTCATGTTGTGAATTTATATATGGTTGAGCAGCTTCAACAAGAGTTTCATTCATTGTTACCGGAAGTGCTTGATTTCCTTTACTGTTGCAAAGACCAATTTTCCCCGGATTAATATATGTACACCAAAATCCTGTATCTGTATTATATCGTTTAATAGCTACTCTGTTACCACAGGTATTGCATGAATTAATATCCCCAAGTATTAATTCATTCGTCCAAGTTGCCTGTTCGGGATTTTGCTCGGAACATGACTTACAAGTCCCCGAATGATTCTTGTAATATGAAGTCGGACATGTTTTTACGGCACAAGCATTGCCATAAAGTTGTCTATATTGACAAAATTTACAATCATCCGCGACAGCCGGTGTAATAGCATTTAATGAATTTTGATTACCACAAGATACACATTTTCCGTCACTTTGATTTATTTGATTGTCAGAACACTTTAAAGCACAATAATTAAGATCATTCATTGTATAAACACGACGAGTATCAACTGTTCCGTTTAAAACATAATCAGTTGCTGTTGTAGAACTTTTTTTACAATTACTTAAACAACCGGACAAAGCATCTGATTCGATTTCAACATGTGTTTCATTATTACATAAATAACAGTTTCCATCTTTTCCTAAAAATTTGCCAACTCCGCAAATATCTTTCGTTTTGGGTAAAATACAGTAATTGCCCTGCACTTCTCGTCCGCATGCCAAACAAAGTCTTTTTAATTCCGCATCGGTTGCTTGTGCTCCCGATGTGCCATATTTTATATTATTGGATGTTGTTTCCGTATTACAATCAAAACAAGCCCCTGATGCATTTTGCCATTTTCTTTTACACTTTTCACTTGACGGATTTGTTTTACAAATTGTGTCAGCTTCACTGCCTGTGATTGGTTGTTCACATTTGGGAGCACACGAACCACTGTTTCCATTACCGACAAACCAACGAGCTGAATAATTTCCTTCACTATCTCTTTCTGGACAACTATTACATTTATCAATACGATATTGATAAAATTTACTATCTGAATAACCGGCTGTATAATGTCCAACACCAACGTTTGCACTCCGTGAAGAGTTGCATTTTGCACAGGTATAATGTGAAGCACGCACAGTTGTTACAAATTCATCCTCTGCACAAACAACCTCTTTTTGGCAGAGAACAGCTTTATTATAATAATCAAACCAATACTCGCTATACCAAGCATGGTTAGGGCAAGATGTACATTGTTTTTTTGAAACATCGTCTTTTGCAATAAATTTTGGTGTTTCATCGGCACAAGATACACATCCATCCTTTAATGATTGATACGAATATCCGGCGGTACACATAAACGAGCAATACGCCTTTGTTTCATCATCAATCAATGCTCCATATTGCCGTTCAGTTCCCGAATTAGCACATTGTTGACACATTGTATAACCATCAACCGTATCATTCGTAAACGGATAGGGTTCTCCGTTTTTTAACACGATAAAATTACTGCCATTATCACAGTCAACACATGCTCCATTTTGTGTACGAAACTGGTTTGATTTACATTGCTTTTCTAATTTACTACATTTGTATTCCAACTCATTACAAATATACCCATCTCCTTTAAATTTACAATCACTATTCTTAACACACTCCACACATTCACAGGTTTCTTCCAAACGAACAGGTTTATTCCATTCAGGACACTGATCATCACAAACCATCGTTTCAGAATTACATATTTTTTCAGCACATTTTGAATGACAATCAGCATCTTCTACACACGGTTCAGCATTATTCATACCATTTGTGTTTGGATTATAACCACCATCAACATTTAAAAAAGAAGTAAACACAATTTTGTTTAATCTATCGGATAAACAAATGTTATTACTGTTAATATATTTAACATCATTAACCTGAACAAACTTTAACCCTTTAACATAATCATTTAAATGCATATTTAAAACATCTTTACAAATCCGCTCCGGCACTTCATCAACAATAATGCGAAATGCTACATCAGGATGGGATGTTATCATAATCGGAAAACCGGTTGATGTTTTTGTTTCCCACTCCGGAAAAGCATTTGTTTCTTCGCTGGGGAGAGGAATTTGTTGGTATCGATGCCAAACATCCGAAGAACGCATATGAACAGAATTAACAATATCATTTGTTTGATATTTCGTCATTGCATATTGATATCCACCAATACATGAAACACTTAATACCCCGATAACAGCTAAAACTCCAAGAATTTCAACCATAGACCGACCATTTTCATTGAATTTGATTTTCATCTCTTTCTCCTCATATCTTAAAAGTTGCTCTTATGATGTGAGTAT
>JAFZGR010000082.1 GCA_017555325.1 Alphaproteobacteria bacterium
ACACATCAACAATATTCCCTGTTCGGGCATCATAAAAAGTATCTACTGTTATACGAATCGGTTCAAATTGATGGGGGGATAAAAACTCTAATTCCATTCCTTTAATAATTTTATGCTTAACTTCCATAATCAAGCGATTATTATTTGTTCCTCGAACCAAACCGGCATAACGCCATCCACCAGCACTTGCCGAAACGTCATAATTATGAGCTTCCGGCCCAGCTTTGCCATCTAAAAATCCCAATGTATAACCGCGTGATTGTAAAGTCATTATTTCAGACATATATTTCTCGGCATCCCAATTTTCAGGATTTTCAAACCAATCATCTATTGCCTGTCGATATGTGCGAGCCGTAATTGCTGCATAGTATTCTGATTTATTACGCCCTTCGATTTTAAAGGAATCAATACCAATCGGTAATAAATCAGGCAAACGGGGCAACCAACATAAATCCCGTGAATTCATAATATACGTACCATGTTCATCTTCATCAATACGCATCAATTCGTGCGGACGGGTTTCTTCTTCAATATAGTAAACATTCTCCTCATTTGGTTTTTCAGTTTCATTCGTTTCATATAATTTATAGCGCCAACGACAAGAATGAGCACAATTTCCTTTGTTTGCACTGCGCCCCGTCATAAAGTTAGAAAGCAAGCACCGTCCTGAATAACTGACGCACAACGCCCCATGAACAAACGTTTCTAACCGAATATCCGAACATTTTTCCCGTATTTCTCTAATTTCAGGTAGCGGAACTTCTCGACCCAACACACAAAGAGATGCCCCCTGCTCTTTCCAAAAATTAACCGTTATATAAGAACACACATTGGCTTGTGTGGAAATATGCAACGGCAAAGTTGGAATTTTGCGTTTTATTTCGGCAAAAACACCAGGATCTGCAACAATAACACCATCTGGATTTAGCTCTTTTAACAATTCAATAAAAGATTCAACTCGTGGTACATCGTGATTGTGTGTAAACAGATTAACTGTTAAGTAAACTTTTTTACCGATTGTGTGGGCATATGCAATCCCTTCTTTCATTTCGTCGGGTGTAAATGAAATTTTATTCCTTAAACAAACTCCAGGCATACCGGCATAAACAGCATCAGCCCCATATAAAAAAGCAGTTTTTAAACGATTTAAAGACCCTGCCGGCAAAAGCAGTTCCGGTTTTTTGTGTTGTATCATTGTTTCATTCCTTTATTTTAACATAAAACTGTTTTCATTGTATCTGATTTTATAAAAAAGTCAATCCTTTCCGTTAAGTGTTTTTTTCAACACTTGTTTCCGGAAAAACAAGATGAATTGTTGTTCCTTTTTTTAAAACACTTTCTATCTTTAATTCCCCATTATGTAATTTCATAATTTGAGCACTCAACGGCACACCCAATCCGGTCCCTGCATATTTGCGGGTCATTGAATTTTCCAACTGAGTAAACGGACGCAATACCAACGGAATTTGATTAGGTGCAATCCCTATTCCGTTATCAGAAACAGATAAAACAAACTCTCCTTTGTCTGTTTGGGTATATTTTAGAGCAATCCTGCCATTATCCTGCGTAAATTTAACTGCATTGGAAAGAATATTCAATAAAACTTGTCTAATCAAACGATTATCAATATACAAACGGGGACATTTTGACAAGTCAGCAAGTATTATATTACGCTTATCATAATTAGGATATCCAGTAATAATTTGCATAGCTTCATTAACAACATCCTGTATATTTATCCAATCACATTTTAATTTTGCCTGTTGCGTTTCTAATTTAATAAAATCCAGAATATCATTGACAATTGTTAGCAAATGAGCCCCGCTTTTATAAATACAATCAGCATATTCCTTATAAATCGGAGTATCAATCGGACCAAATGCTTCTTGACTCATGGTCGCTGAAAATCCCATAATAGCATTTAAAGGTGTGCGAAATTCATGGCTCATATGAGCTAAAAAAGCCAATTGTGCCTCTTTGGTTCGTTCGGATTTTTCCAACTCTTGTGATAAAGCTTTTGTTTTTATTCGAACAGCCTGAGCCAAACTATATCGTTTTGCCAATGATAATTGATATGAACCGATAGAAGCCGGAATAAATCCCAAAAAAATGCATATATATGCCCAAAAGGGGTCTATCATTGTTGTTTCTCTTAATATAATGCCACTGACAGTGCAAAATAAAAAGACCGCAACGGATAAAAACCAATTTCTTTTTGCTTGTTGTCTTAACACGAATCCTCTCCTTTTGAGCCGATTATAATTGATTATACCTTTTTTTTTCAAAAATACAAAAAAAATATTACACTTTTTGTAAAAATTATTTTATAATACCACTATCTGTAATCAGACACCGTTTTTTAACGGTAAAATTATTATTATTTTTTTATGAAAGGAAACAGATATGAAACGCCAAAAACCGGTTGTACTTTGCATTTTAGACGGATGGGGATTCCGTGACCAAAAAGAAAACAATGCCATTGAAATGGGCAATACCCCTGTTTGGCATCAATTAATTAAAGAATATCCGACAACAATGTTAAAAACATCCGGTTTAGACGTCGGTTTGCCAAACGGTCAAATGGGCAATTCCGAAGTCGGACACACCAACTTAGGTGCCGGACGCATTGTTATGCAAGATTTGCCACGTATTGATCAAGCCATTGAAAGTCATACATTAGATACAAATCCGGTATTAACAGACCTGATTTCATCTTTAAAAGAAACAAAAGGAACCTGTCATTTAATGGGATTACTTGGTACAGGAGGTGTACATGCACAGCAATCACATATTATTGCATTAGCATCTATCTTAAATCAGGCACAAATTCCGGTAGCCATTCATGGATTTACAGATGGACGGGACACCGCTCCTGATTCCGCTCGAGGTTTTATTGCCGATTTAGAAAAAGCCATTACCGACATGCCGTATGTTAAACTTGCTACGGTTTCCGGTCGTTATTATGCAATGGATCGTGATAATCGCTGGGAACGAATTGAGTTAGCTTATGAAGCACTTGTTAACGCCAAAGGTCCTCACTTCAACACAGCAGATGAGGCTGTTTCTGCTTCATATGACAAC
>JAFZGR010000083.1 GCA_017555325.1 Alphaproteobacteria bacterium
CCCCGATATACTATAATTTGTTAATCCAACATTCTTTAATTGATTTCCACACCACGTTGATACTGTAATACATTGTGTACCATCCCAATACGGTTTCGTTTCATCCACACTGCTACAAGCAACACATTCTCCATTCTGTAAAATAGGTGCTTGAGCCGAACAGATACATTTTTCATTGGCGTATTCAAAGCCTTTATTTGTATTACAATCATCCGGTATGCATTTGCGACATACTTTGCGTTCCGTATCACAACACATACCATCTGTACTTTCAGAACAATCTGCTGTTTGTGTACAAGGATCTAAACATGTTCCTGTTGTATTATCAAACACTTTTTCTGCATCCACACAAACAGTACAAGCTAAGCCTTCTGCATCCGTTGTTGTTCCTGCCGGACATGCCAAGCATCGAACTTGTGTACTATTGGGATAATATCCCTCATCACATCGGGTACAGACGCCATTTTTTGCAATCATATTAGCCGGACATTCTTCGCATCCCGTACGACTTGCATTTGGAACAGTTCCATCCGTACAACTCACACACCCACTTGCTGTCGGATAGGATGATGCCGAACAGCAATATTGCCCGACACTACCTCCCGTTGAACAGGAGCAAGTCGTTGTTATTTTAGTACCAAACTCACATCCTGCTAATGTGGAACTTTCATAAACACAACCTTTCCGTACATCACAAACCGAACCGGGAGTAGTATCCTGAGCAATATTAACCCCATTACGACAACTTTCCGGTGTATTTGCTTTCCATAGTCCCCACCAAAATTTATTACCATGCTTTGTCGTTGAACCTGCACAATATTGATTGGTTAAGTCTTCACTGTTACATTGTCCATTTACCACAACTTGTGTATTCATACAGCCACTACACGAAGTTCCATCTCCGACATTAATCCCCGGATAATAATATTTTCCTGCTTCACATCTAGGATAGCAACGCCAACCATATACACCATTATACCATACCCAATATCCTGTACAAGCACAGAATCCGTTTTCATTTGCACGACCCTCTCCATAACGATTTGTCCTCATGTGTAACGGTAAATCAGAATCACACCGATAACAATAAAAAGAACCATCGGCATTCTTTCTAAGCGTTGAATGAGCTCCACAATATGATTTCGTTGAAGGGTTCCAAACGTAAAAGGCGATATATCCATCGGCTACACCATTTTTTTGAATATCACCACAATACCAATTACTTGTATCAATATGGGCACAATCAATTTCTCCCGCTGCATTACGTTTATTACACCACTCTACGGTTGTTTGTTCGCATTTTTTGCAACCACCACTTGAAGACGGATAATAATCTTTTGAACTGTCACACACACATATTTTTGTTCCGCCATTTGTTTCTGATTCAGCCTTATATCCTTGACTTGTATCACACAAACAATTTCCTGTTTCGCTATTCCGCAATCCTGTAAAACCTGTATCACTGGGACATGCTTGAACACACTCATTTATACCATCCCCGTTTTCATCTATATTATCATATCCCGACGGGCATTCACACGTTTCTTCATCAGCCTCTGCCGGTGTGTTTTCCGGACATTGACATCGATATTCGCCTGTTGTTTCATCTAATCTCATCACTTTTCCTGCTAGACAGACACATTTACCGCTTGATAAGATTAATCCCTTGCTACTATCGCAATCTTCTTTTGTACAAACACGACAACTATTATTCCCCATCTCGCAACATTGTCCTACCACATTATCCCGACAATCTACGCTACTTGTACACCCACATTCTCCATTTTGAGACATCGGCTTATCTAATGGACACCCACAAAGACCGGTTTCTAATCTGACTTGATTACTTGGACAAGCTGCACACTTACCGGCTTCCGACCACACACGATTCGCACATTCAAAGCATTTAGTCTGCGTTACATCTAATGAATGTGGATTATTGCATTCCCATGATTTAATACATTTGCTGTCCGTTATATCACACACATACCCTTGCGGACATCCTGCTGTACCACTACAACTCTCTGATACACACTCTCCTAGCGCTGAATTCCATATCATTCCGGCATCGCACA
>JAFZGR010000084.1 GCA_017555325.1 Alphaproteobacteria bacterium
AACATCATTTCTGCCCGAACAGACTTTACTTGGATTTTGAAACCGATTTTTCCAATTTTCTTAAATAAGCTAAAACGATTTGATACGTTTCTTCAAACGGCATATCTGTAGATACCCATAAATCGGATAAAACTTCCCGCTGATGATTTGCCCACTGCTTGGAAATAAGCAATTCCAACTTATCTGATGTCATACCGCTACGCATAAGAGCCCGATCATACTGTGTTGTTAAATCTGCATATAATCCGATAACTTTTTCACATAAATGATACATACCCGTTTCAAACAACAATGGAGCTGATAAAATAACAATCGCATTCGTTTGAGACAATTCGTCCATTTTATCCTGTATCGCCCGAACAATATAGCCGTGTGTTAAAAAATCCAACCGTGTCATCAGTGCCGGATTTTGGACAACATAACGCGCCAACGTCTGCCGATTAATCATACCACTTTCCACTGCCTCGGGGAAAAAAGTTTTTATTTTTTCAATCAGCTCCTTATTTTCACGATATAATTGATGTGTTATATCATCTGCATCAACAACAATAAATCCGTCTTTCAGTAGCTGATTTGTTACCGTTGTTTTACCTGTTGCAATACCACCCGTTAAACCGACAATCATTGTTTTACTCCTCTAATTTCTATGTATCTTATTTTTTTTCTGGAAAAAGTAAAGTTATTTTTTCATTTTATTTGATTTTTTTTTGTAAACCACTTATATTGAAATAAAACAAATCGGAGGAAATTATGAAAAAACACTTATTAGCCCTTATTTTATCAACAGTTGCCTTAACGGGTTGTCATCAACCATCCGTTAAAGGAAATGTTTATACATTATCAACCAGTCCACAAGGTATGCCGATTACATTGGCCTTTGACAATGTCGAAAATAAGTATTACGGTAAAGCCTTAAACAATTACTTCGGCACATATGAAATTAACGGCAATAAAATCACGTTAAATGCCGGCGGCATGACACAAATGGCCGGAGCACCTGCCGAAATGGAAGCAGAACGCGCTTATTTTAAAGATTTATCTAATGTGGAACGCTTTAAAATTGCCGAAAAATATTTAATCTTGATTTTGAAAAACGATAAAGAATTATTGTTCCAAAAAACAGGTAAAACCACCGATACGCAATAAACAATTAACACAAATTCAAAGCCTTTATGCCTTGATTAAATTCAAGGCATATTTTTTTGAAAAACGACATTTTAAAATTTTATGACAGCATCAAAAAGAGGCTTGACAATTTATAAAAAGAAGCATATTTTTTGTTCATTTTTCAAAATGAAACCTAAAAATTAATCTTTTTATAAACGGAGAAAAAAATGTCTTTTTTACAACAAATTAATTTTCAACAATTTTTAAGTGCATTTCTGATCCTGTTTGCCGCTATTGATGCGGTCGGCAGTATTCCTGTTATTTTAAATTCAAAGGAAAAAGGACGGATTATCAACCCTAAAACGGGAACATTATATGCAACAATTATGATGTTTAGTTTCTTTTATATCGGAGAAGCCTTTTTGTCCCTGTTTGGTTTAGATATTTCAACCTTTGCCATTGCCGGTTCTATTGTTATTTTCTTCTTCGGTTTAGAAATGATGTTGGATATTGAAATTTTTAAAAGCGGAGGACCCAAATCATCAAAAGATGCAACCTTTATTCCGATTGTTTTTCCGTTATTAACGGGAGCCGGTGTATTAACAACACTTTTAACCATTCGAGCCCAATATCACGATATCAATATTTTGTTAGCCATTGCTGCTAACATTGTCATTATCAGCTTAATCTTGTTTTTTGTAGAAAAAATTGCCGCATTTTTAGGTCAAGGCGTTATTTATATGCTTCAAAAATTCTTTGGAATTTTGCTTCTTGCCATTGCTTTTAAAATTTTCATTACAAATGTAACAATTGTTGTTGAAAGAATCAACTAATCCAACCCTTATACAAAAAATGGTTCTGATGAAACGTCATATTTCTTTAAATGCCATTTTTTGTATAACGGATATTTTACACAACAACAGGAAAACACTCTAAAATCAGAAAAAACTTATACAACGGCATAAAAAACTGTTCCGATAACGGTTTGATTACCCGTTCCTTCTTTTCTCAACTGAATTTCCTGCTTATCAAACGCTTGAAATCCGTTTTGTTTTAGGATATTTTGAATATAATCCGGTCGATACAAATATCGTCCCTGCTCCGACAAATAAACTTTGTCTGTTTCCGTATTTTCTATGGTTAAAACAAATCGCCCTGTCGGCTTTAAATGATTTTTAACCTGCTTAATTAGTCGTTCAATATCTGCAACATATCCGCTTAATTCTACGGCACAAATCAAATCATAATATTTATCCGTTGTTTCCAAATAAGTTAAAACATCCTGTTCGATTAAAGACGTATATTTTTCTTTCTGTTTGGCATATTTTAACATTTCACCAGAAATATCTACACCAGTTAAAGAGATAAATTTTTTATTTAATCCGACAGAAAGCATACCCGTTCCACAAGCTAAATCCAACACATCTCCCAGCGAATTGTCTGGCAGTTGATTGATATAACTCAATACTGTTAATAATCCTTGTGCCTCTAATTTTTCCATGGTTAAATCATACGTTTTAGCAAACAAATCATATAATTGTTTGGCATATTCCATTATTTTTGAGGTGTCTTTAACTGTATGCGTTAAAGCATTTAAGGTGTGTTGAGCGACTAAACTTTCCGGAAAATGCTTTACCCATCCTTTTGCAAAATCAATAGCTTCTTTTGCTTCTTTCTTTCCTGTTTCCGACAATGCTGCCAGCGTATTTGCAATACGAAATTCTATCATATCAGGCTTTGCTTTTAATGCTAACACATTAAAATAAAGTCCCGCTGATTCACTGTAATCACCCATTTCTTCCAACATCATCGCTAAATTATATAATGTCGGAATATGTGTCGGTTGAATAATAAGCGCTTCCCGATAATGTTCCAACCCTTCCGGCTTACGATTTTGCTTACAAAGAGCAATCGCTAAATTATGATGGGCATTTAAAAAATCAGCATCTAATGCCAGTGCTTTTTTATAATAATCTTCTGCCTGCCGATAATTTTCTTGTCGCAGATAAATATTACCCAAATTATAAAAACTGTCCGGTGCATAAGCATTCAACTCAATGGCTTCCTCGTATGCTTTTTGAGCGGATTTGTCATCTGCCAATGCTTCAAAAACTAATCCTTTCTCATTTAAAAATGAAGCTGTTGTTTCATCTGCCAAAGCTAAATTAATATAATCCAAAGCCAATGCAAAATGACCGTTTAAACGATACTGAACACTCAACTGATAATTCAACTCGGCATTCACACCAATTGATTGTGCCTGTATTAATTTTTCCAATGCATGAACATGATTGTCGTTTTGTCGATCAATCAACGCTTCTCCGATAAGTGCCGTTAAACAGTTTTTATCCAATTCCAATGCCTTTTTAAAAGCACTTCCGGCAAAATCGGTCTGCCCTTTTTGCAAATAAATATATCCTGTTTGAGCCATTCCCGTTGCATTATTCGGATATTTTGAATAATAGCTTAATGCTTCATCCAAACGCCCCGTTTTTTGCAAAACACTTGCCAACGCCAATGCATAATTTTCTTGTTGCGGATAAAATTTAACCGCTTCATAAAGCAACTTTTCCGCCGGCTCATAGGCATTCGCTCGATAAGCAATTAACCCCAACAAATACAAAGCATCTCCGTTTGTAGGTGAAATTGTCAATACATCCCGAACCAAATCTTCAGCCATATCAAACTGATGATTATTGTACGCCTGAAATGCCGTATCCAAAGAGGCATCAATATCACTCATTTATTTATTCTCCTATTCATCCGCAATAGATCCTCGTCGACCGATAACCATTTCTCGATTAATATAAACCGATTCAATCAACCCAAATCCGGCGAACAAGGTTAGCATAGCCGTTCCGCCGTATGAAATTAATGGCAATGGTACACCCACAACCGGCAACATGCCACTGACCATACCAATATTTATAAATACATATAAAGCAAAATTAACCGTTAATCCAATTGCCAAAACTTTCCCGAAAAAATTATTGGATTGATAACTGATATAAAATCCATAGACAATAATAACCAAATATAAGAAAATTAATGCAGAAGAACCTAAAAAACCAAATTCCTCGGACAAAACCGTAAAAATAAAATCCGTTTGTTTTTCGGGCAAAAAGCTTAATCGTCCTTGTGTACTTTCCATAAATCCTTTTCCAAACAATCCGCCTGAACCCAGCGTTATTTTAGACTGAATAATATTATACCCTGCGCCGTACGGATCACTTTCCGGATTTAAAAATGTCAAAACCCGTTGCTTTTGATAATCGTGTAAAAAGGTCCATAAAATCGGTATTGAGCATCCAACCGATAAAATAACTGCCAAAAATTTCCACAACTGAACACCAACAACAAAAAAAATAGCGCCAGTAGCAAAAACCAACATTAAAGCCGTCCCCAAATCAGGTTGTTTCATAATCAACGCAACAGGCAATCCCATCAGAAATATTGGTGGTATCATATATTGAACTGAACGAATATCCGCTAATGAAGCCGAATGAAAATAACGGGCTAAAGCCAAAATAAGGGCTATTTTCATCACCTCGGATGGTTGTACATTCATAATTCCCAAATTAAGCCAGCGTTGTGCTCCCATATTGACCGAACCAAACAATTCCACCCCGATTAATGCTGCTATACCTAATGCATAAATCCAATAGGCATATTTCATCCATGTTCTTAAATTAATAAAAGCAACAAAAAACAAAACGCTCAAACTCAACAAAAAGCGGGCAAATTGCTTATCTGCCCAAGGAGTCCAACTGCCGTTTCCGGCAGAATACAACGTTCCGATACCGATAAAAACAACAGCACAGATTAAAAAAAGATACCGAAAATTAAACCGCTTTATCTTTTCTTTGAAAGATAAATTATAATCTTTTAAATAACAGTTTCTTTCTTTAAAAAACATTTTAGCCTTTCAACCGGACTCAATTGGTTTTTGTATTATTCATATCATCCGATTTGCGTTCCGTCAAGCCGTTTGGATACAAACGTAATGTTTCCTGTAAAATTTGTGATGCAATCGGGGCTGCCGTTTTAGATCCACCCCCACCGTGTTCAACGGCAACAATCACGGCAAACTGCGGATTATCCAGCGGAGCAAATGCCGTAAACATAGCATGATCCCGATATTTCCATGGTAAATATTCTTGTGAACGAACACCTTTTTCCCGTTCTTTCATCGTAATACGACGAACTTGTGTACTTGCCGTTTTACCGGCCATTTTTTGACCGTTTATATCAAATCGAGCTTTATAGGCCGTTCCACCGGTCTTATTAACAACCATATTCATACCGGAACGAATTAATTTTAAATGATATGGTGAAAATCCTAAACTTTCAGATGTTTTTTGTCGGATTTGACTTAAAACCAAACCCGGCTCAACTGCATAACCACCATTTGCAATCCGTGCCGTTGCCAAAACCATTTGAAGTGGTGTAGCAGATAAAAAGCCTTGTCCGATACTTAAATTTAATGTATCCCCCCTACGCCAATTATCTTTAAATTTTGCCTTTTTCCATTCCTGCGAAGGTAAAATACCCGCTTTTTCCCCCGTTAGATTGAGTGAACTTTCAACCCCATATCCCAATCGTTTAGCAACAGAAATAATTTTTTTCCAACCAATTTCCTGTGCTAATTCGTAAAAATAAACATCACACGAATGCATAAGGGCTTCTTCAATGGTTAAAGCCCCATGCCCTCCCCGTTTCCAGCAATGAAAATACTGTTTTCCGATTTGCATCCGTCCGGAACAAAATACCTTGCGAGAAGCTGTAATATGACCACTTTCCAATCCCGCCAAAGCCACAACTAATTTAAAAATGGAACCAGGAGAATACAATCCGTTAATTGCTTTATTTTGAAGCGGTTTTTTCTCGTCTTGAATCAACGGATTCCAAATTTTTTGGGGAATGGGACGAGTAAATATATTGGAATCAAATGACGGAGCAGAAACAAGAGCTAAAATCGCACCACTATGCACATCCATGACAATAGCTGAACCTGCTTCTTCTCCCATTGCTTTTAAAGCAAATTCCTGTAAACGAGAATCAATTGTTAAAGTTAAATTTTCACCCTTTTGTGCATTTTCTTCTTTTAAAACACGAATCGATCGTCCAAACGCATTAACTTCCGTTTCACGCATACCGGGCATACCCTGCAACGTTTTTTCCCATCCTTTTTCAACGCCGATTCTGCCAATACGATACCCCGGCAAATCCAATAACGGTGAATCTTTATCATCAGAAACGTCTTTTTCCGTTAAA
>JAFZGR010000085.1 GCA_017555325.1 Alphaproteobacteria bacterium
GGTGCATTAAGTGTTGCTGATACTGCACGGTTATTAAGAACACGTGGATTGGCGATGAAAGAAGCTGCCGAAGATGCTCCGGGCGCAATGGCTGCTGTTTTAGGATTAGATATGAAACAGGTATCTAAAATTGTCAATGATGCTTCTCAAAATAAAGAAATTTGTGTCATTGCTAATGATAATTGCCCTGGTCAGGTTGTTATCAGTGGTTATTTAAATGCAATCGACAGAGCAATTGACATTGCTTTACAAGCTGGTGCAAAAAAGGCACTTAAATTGCCGGTATCCGGAGGGTTTCATTCTCCGTTGATGGAACGTGCTGCTGACAAAATGAAATCTGTTTTAGATGAATTGACAATTCAAAAACCGCAAGTCCCCGTTGTTGCCAATATAACAGCAGAATTTGAACAAAACCCGCAACGCATTAAAGAATTATTGGTTGCACAAGTAACAGGTTCTGTTCGTTGGACGGAATCTGTTCAATATATGACATCACAAGGCATTACGGATTTTGTGGAATGCGGAAACGGCAAAGTATTATGCGGCTTAATTAAACGTATTAATGGAGAAGCTCGTTCTATTGCTGTTGGTAATAAAGATGGCATTACACAAGGTCTTGCATTTTTATCTTAATTCGTTATATACACCTTATTAACGGGAAGAAAACAGATGTCGAGTTTAAAAAAATGGATACTTATTATGAGTGGCATCAGCAGTCTTTTATTGCTGATTTCATGGGGTATCCATTCTTTTATCGGCTCGCTTGTTGTAGAACAAGCTCCTCGACAAATACAAAGGTTTTCTTCTCACTATGCACACATCAAATATACTGATTTAAAATCGCAAAATTGTTTTTTTTCGACCTGTTTAAGTGCTGATAATGTTTCGATTCAACTTAAAACAATACCCCCCGTTTCTTTATACTTGGGGCGGGTTCAGATTGAAAAGAGTCTTGGCGGAAATTATAAAATCCAAACACAAACAGATGCATCAAAACATCCTGAAAACATTCATCTGAACTTACAAATTGAGACAGACTTAAATAACTGGACTGTTCAACAAGCAGATTTTAATCAAATCAATTCATCTTTTAAAGGGCAATTAACTGGACGTGTTAACATTCAGGATAAAAAGATAGAGTTAACCGGGCAAGGTGCAGGATTATCTGATTTTTTTAAGCAATTTATTCCACCGAATTTTCGTTTTATCAGCAATATGTTTTTAAAAAATCAATTACAGAATATTTCCGTTAAAACAGATGACGATTGGATAAAAATTTTAAATATTCCAGTTGTTTCCAAGAAATTAATTTTTAAATAATATTTTGCGTATTAAAAATCTTTTTTTATACGTTTAAACTCTCTATCTACAATAAAAGGGACCTTTTTTTCCCGCTTCGAATCGGAAAAATCGGATTTTTTGAAAAATAAAAGATTGTTGTTTGAGTTGAAATATTTAATCAAAATCAAAAAAAAATGCAAAAAGTGTAAAAAATTGTTGCAATAATACGTCCCTTTTATTACAGTATATATATGAGCAACTGTAAAAAGGGAGAATAACATGCAAACTAAAATCAATGAAACTGGTCGCAGTATGGTAGAAATACTGGGTGTTTTAGCCGTTATTGGGGTATTAAGTGTTGGTGGAATAATGGGGTATAAATTTGCAATGGTTAAATATGCTGCAAATGCGACAATTAATGATGTTAACCTGCGGTCAACAACATTATTACAGCAAAATGAATCTAATAAAAAACTTTCATTGGGTGAATTTGATGAGATTAGTACAATGGGTTATCCGTTTACCCCAATAAATGAAGATTTAGTAGATAATGAATTTATTTTGTTGGAATTTAGTGATGTTCCCAAAGATGTTTGTAATGTTGTGCAACAGAATATAGCTCAACAAACAAATGTAGAAAAGGTTTTGGTTAATAATGATATAAATGGTTGTTTATTAGATAAAAATACAATCGGAGTATATTTTCAGGCTCCGAATATCTTGGTGGAAGAGAATGAAGAAGATATTGAATGTCCCGGACGACAAGTTGCCATAAATGGAAAATGTGGTTGCCGTATCGGATATATGTTTAATGATACCTGTGTGGCTTCTTGCCCTTCAAATTCAACATTTTCTGATGATTTAAAGAGTTGTGTGTGTGATGCCGGATATGTTATGCAGGGAACCTCATGCAGAACAGGGTGTGCAGCGAAAATGCAATTAACCGATGATGGAACAAGATGTGTTTGTTCTAATGCTGGAGAATACTTATCTTATAGTGGTTCTTGTAATTCATGTAATGGCGGGGAAAGTGATGGGTTTAATTGTATTTCGTGTGCTCCCGGGTATTATTTAAATAGCTGGTCTGGATATACATATTGTGCTTCTTGTCCTTCTGGTGCAACATGTGCCGGTGGAACAGAAACATTTGTTTGTAATGAGGGATATCAACGGGCTAATACTGAATGTCTAAGAAATTGTCCGTCTAATTCAAGTTTTGATGAGGAAACACAACAATGTGTTTGTAATGAAGGATATTATTATTCATCTTCAGCAAGTTGTTATTCATGTAAAGGCGGAGAAAGTGATGGATTTAAGTGCTTATATTGTGGAGAGGGATCTTATTTAGATATTTCGGGGGCTTGTTATTCATGTCCTGCAAATTCTATTTCGTGCACAAGTAGCTATGATTTTATTTGTAACGAGGGTTATTATGCTTCCTACTCGAGTTGTAATTCATGTAATGGTGGAACTGCTTCAACGGATGGAAAAAGTTGTGAGACTTGTGCCAGTGGATATTATAAGAATGGAAGTGGATGTTCTTCATGTAACGGTGGAACAAGTGACGGAAAAAATTGTTTAAGTTGTTTGGAAGGATATTATTTAAATTCCTCCGGAACAGCAACTTCTTGTACAGCATGTATTACAAACAGTACTTGTACAAGTGCAACGGATTATACTTGTAAAGAGTGATACTATAACACCGGAAGTAAATGTTCTTTGTGTTCTAGTATTCGTAATCATGAAACTTGTTTACAAGATGGTACAATTACTTGTAAAACAGGATATTATAGAAATGGTAAATTTACGTGTACTTCTTGTGGTAATGGGTTTACAAGCGATGGTATCGTTTGTGCTTGTGGTACTGGTTATTATCGTAACAACAGGGGTGGATGCACGCAATGTCCATCAAGTGCAGCATCTTGTGATGCAACGGGATTTACTTGTCCGAGTGGCTATTATAATACAGGGAGTTCTTGTGAATCTTGTAATGGCGGTACGGTTTCTGCAGATGGAGAATCTTGTGCTTCTTGTGTTGGAAATTATTTCTTGTTTGGTGGATTTTCGTGTTCTCTTTGCGGTGCGGGTTCAACAGCAAATGCAGACCATACAGGATGTGTTTGTTCGGGTGATGCAGCTAGATGGAATCAATTTTACAACTACTGTTGTCCGGCAGGAACAACGGCTTCTGGTGATTTTTGCCGAAAACCGGATGGGACTTGTGTAGATGAATATGGTAATACTGTTTCTTGGTGTTAATATTTTGCGACTTCAAGCA
>JAFZGR010000086.1 GCA_017555325.1 Alphaproteobacteria bacterium
GGAGTTATGCCTCCGGAGCGAGAAGTTTGGACTCCGACAAACTTTATCCGTTAACTAATTGGATTTTTCTTTTTAATCGGTTCAATTTTTTGAGCCGATTAAGTTTATGGTATTTATATGTGTGAATAGGGAGAATTTCATATTTAGTAAATGAAGAAGAGGGTATCTATAATAAAAGGGACGTATCATTGCAACACTTTTTTACACTTTTTAGCATTTTTTTTGATTTTAATTAAATCATTCAACTAAAACAACAATTTTCCATTTTTTCAAAAATCCGATTTTGCTAATTCGAAGCGGGAAAAAAAGGTCCCTTTTTTTATAATCATTTTATAAATGCAACTTTATGAAGTGAGGAGAAAACATGCAAATCAAAATCAATGAAACCGGTCGGAGTATGGTAGAAATGCTTGGCGTGTTAGCAATTATCGGTGTTTTATCTGTTGCCGGTGTTGGTACGTATCAATATGCCTTAACAGCTTATCAAGCCGGTAAAGTGCAAGATGTTTTCGGAAAAGCCAAAATATTGGCTCAAACTGATTCTCGGGCATCACATGCATTGGAAGTTAATCGGTTTATTAAGTCAGCACTTCCCGAACATACACCGGATGATAAAAAATCCATGGTTAAGTTAGTTGATGGTAATTATCAGGTAACAGCATTTAAAGTGGCTTATAAAGTTTGCGAAAAACTTCTGCAAAAAGAAAGTATTTTAAATGAGATGGGTATTTCCATTTTAACAAGAATGTGCGGAGACTCAAACAGCAAAACAAATATGGTATTTTCGTTTAATGCAACACCGACATTTGTATCCGATTCTCACTTTGACGGCGTAAATAATGCCGGAAATGGTGAAAACTTGGGGGGTAGTACGGGCACAGGAGGAAGTGGAACGGCAAATTCAAACAATAAACCACAATCTTGTCCGGATAAAATGGTTTGGCGGGAAATTATAAATTCGGATGGAATAAGTGAAGGGCATGGTTGCGTTTGTCGGCATGAATATGAATTCGGGGAGAATTGTGAGCGATGTTATCCGCCACGTCAATGGGAAAGTGGTGTTTGTGCCTGTTCAACGGTTTGTCCGAAAAATCAATCGCAAAATTATGATGATTGTTCTTGTTATTGTGATACAGATGTATATCTTGAAACACCGGCCGGTGACGGAACATGTATTTGTAAAACAGAAGATATTGTAGCGATGGAGTTATCTTCTTATGCTCCTAATGGATCATTTGGATGCCGTATTACCGTTGCTGATTTGGGGTATTTAAAAGGCACATATTATTTTGAATGGGTAAGTGGATATCATATTTTTGATGTAAGATTGGGCTATAATGAAATATCAAATTGTTGGGGGCTTCATTTAATGGCAGATTCTGTTGATTTAGGGTATTTGGTTTATGCTCAAGAATTAGGTTTTTGCTTTGATGGTCATGGAAATGGGTTATCTACGGCAAGTATCATGCGTGAGAAATTAAAAACAATTCCGCCTAAATATTTTAAACTGGACGGAACAAAACAGATAACTGTTCAGTTTTGGGATACGAGATGCGATGATAATGCTGGCACTATGGAATTAAAACTCCATAAAATTGTTGATTATTGTGATATTGAGTCATAGTTAGGCATTTTAAGGGTTGAAATTTATCTAAAAGACTGATATTCTCCTTTTAAAGGAAAATCAGATGATAGATGTTAATCAATTAACCGTTCGTTTAGGGCACCGCCTGATATTTGATAATGCCTTCGTTCATATTGCCGATAATCAAAAAATCGGATTAGTCGGAAATAACGGATGCGGTAAATCTACATTTTTTAAGTGCTTGCTTAATCAATTAGATACAATGGATGGTGAAATTATCTTGCCGGCAAATGCCCGTATTGCGTATGTTGAGCAATCTATTGCCGATACGGAAATGTCTGTTGTTCAATATGTGTTATCCAAAGATACAGAATTGATGTCTTTACGCAATCAATTAAACAGTGTTTCCGAAATTGAAAAACCGGAAATTATGGAGCGTTTGAAATTATTAGATTCTGACGGAGCAGAAGGGCGTATTGCTTATATTTTAAACGGATTGGGTTTTGAAAATGATGATTTTGATAAACCGGTCAAAGCATTTTCCGGCGGCTGGCGTATGCGTTTATCTTTGGCAGGGGCTTTGTTTCAGTATTCCGATATTTTGTTGTTAGATGAACCGACGAATCACTTGGATTTAGAAGCAACAATCTGGTTGGAAGAACATTTGCATAAATATAAAGGTACGCTCATTTTAATCAGTCATGACAGAATGATTTTAAATAAATTATGTGATCGCATTATGCATATTGAAAATCATCAACTGAAATTATATACCGGTAATTTTGACACGTTTGAACAAACCCGTCACATAAATCGTCAACAACAAATGGCTTTGGCAGAAAAATTAACAGCAAAACGAGCACATATGCAGGCTTATATTGACCGATTTCGATATAAAGCCAGTAAAGCAAAGCAAGCACAAAGTCGGATTAAAATGCTTGAAAAAATGGCCGATATTCCCGTTATTTTGCAAGATGAAACAGATTGTTTTTCTTTTCCAAAGCCGGAACGGTTAGCCCCTCCATTGATAACATTGGATGATGTTTCTGCCGGATATGAAGATAAAACAGTTTTGCGAAAATTATCATTGAGTGTTGGGATAAATGAACGGATTGTTTTGTTGGGTAGAAATGGTAATGGTAAATCAACTTTTGCTAAATTATTAACGGGAAAAATAAAACCAAAAAACGGGCATATACATCGTCTTTCGGGATTAAAAATCGGTTATTTTGCACAACATCAGGAGGAAGAATTACCACTGGATGAAACCCCTCTTGATTTTTTTACACCTTTAATGAGTGCAGAAAAACCTGTTCAAATTCGGTCATATCTGGCCCGTTTCGGTATTGATGCCGAAAAAGCCGTTACAAAAATTCGGTTGCTTTCCGGAGGAGAAAAAGCCCGTCTGATTTTTGCTCAAATAGCATTGGAAAAGCCGGCGTTGCTTATTTTGGATGAGCCGACCAACCATTTGGATATGAAAGGTCGCGAGGCATTATTAACGGCATTAAACGATTTTGACGGGTCAGTTCTTTTAATTACGCACGATTTTTATTTAATAGAGTTATTTGCAGATGATTTATGGCTCATTGATAAAGAACGGTGTTTGCCGTTTTTGGGGGATTTATCGGATTATCGAAGATTTTTGTTAGCTCAAAGTACGCAATCGGAATCGATTAGGGAAAAGGCAAAAGAGGTAAAAAAGGAATCTCCGGAAAAACGTTTTTCACCACTTCAAATGCGTCAAATTAAGGCTAAAATGGGGCAACTGGAACGAGAAATGGATAAATTAACACAACAAAAAGAAGAATGTCATCAATTGTTTGAAAAACCATTAAGTGGTTCTGAAATCAGAGAAATTCAAAACCGTTTAAAAGAAATTGAGAAACAATTGGAAGATGTTGAGTTTCAATGGTTAGAATTATCGGAACAACTTGTTTAAATAGGAGGAAAAATGTTGTTTTCATTATTTAAAAAAAAGATAAAACCGTTTAACAGTGGTTGGCTTTCTGTGGGTGAGGGACACAAAATCCATTATATGGAAGTTGGAAATCCCTGTGGACAAGTTGTTTTAAAATTTCATGGCGGACCGGGCGGATGTTGCCGAGTAGGACACGCCGAATCATTTAATTTAAAAAAATACAGAATTGTTTTATTTGATCAACGAGGTGGTGGAAAATCAACGTTTGAAGATATTGTTTTAAATAATACACCTCAAACAACTCTTGAAGATGCCGAAAAATTATTAAAACATTTAAATATTCCGCTTAACGATATTATTGTCAGTGGTGGTTCTTATGGTTCAACATTGGCTTTGTTGTTTGCCGAAAAACATCCCAAATCCGTCAAAACACTTATTTTGAATGCCGTTTTTTTGGCTCGGGAAAAAGATTTGAATTGGTCGGATAGAGATAGTGGTATTTTTTATCCTGATTTAATGGATGAAATGAAAAGTGTTTTAAAACCCAAGGAAGATTTGGTTAATGGTTTTCATCGGTTGATGTTTTCAGGAGATTATGAACAGATGAAAACGGCAATGCAATATTTTGGGGCATATGAACGAATGTTAGGA
>JAFZGR010000087.1 GCA_017555325.1 Alphaproteobacteria bacterium
GGGGAGCATGCCTTATTATATCGGAATAATGAAAATCTGATTGTGTTGGATTATTTGCATCCGTTGATTCGCACATCATTATACAATGCTGCCAGTGTGTTGATTGTGGAAGCGCAGGGAAGTGCTATTGTTCGGGAATATTTTGCAACAATTAAGCAATCAAGTAAAGTTCCGTTGCCTGAAATCGAAGCAGCATAATTTTAAAGCGTTTTATTATGAGGGGCTTTTGGATAAGCCCTTATTTTTTGCTAGAATAATGTGTTGAAAAAATGACGGTTTTTTATAGGGGTGGCTTTCTTCTGTTTTCTTTTTTTTGAGGTGGATGATTAAACAAGCGGTAAATACGGATAAAGTTGTGGTTGTTTTTTTTTGATGTTTTTAAAGCGTATGATACTTCATCTATCCTTAATGTTTTCAAACTACTGTTATTCTCGGCTTTCTTTGTTGAGAGCGATTGATATTATAAAAATCCACGACAAGCTCTTTTTTAAGAGCAATATAATTAGATTTTTAAACAAATAGGTAAATGTTATTTATTTTTTGCCGGTAGAACCGAAACCGCCACTACCACGGGAAGTATCATCGGAAACAACCTCAATTTCAGAAATGTGCGCCTGAATAACAGGACAAATAACCGCCTGAGCGATCCGGTCCCCTGGTTCAATCACAAAATCCGTATCGCTAAAATTAATTAAAGCAGCTTTGATTTCGCCTCGGTAACCAAAATCAACCGTTCCTGGGCCGTTGGCAACGCCAATTCCATGCTTTGCCGCCAATCCGGAGCGGGCTCGAACCTGTAATTCATAAAAATAAGGCGTTGCATTATCATTGATTATTTCAACTTTAATGCCACAAGGAACAAGTGCAATTGCATGGGCTTTCAGAATCATTGGTTCGGTAATGGCGGCTCTCAAATCAAATCCCGAATCATCTGGATTTTTGTAATGCATTTTTTCCCAATCGACGGAATAATGTGGTAAATATTGAATATGTAATTGAACGGTCATCTGATATCCTTCTTTCTTAATTGTGAATGACGACAATTTAAAAATTTTTTGTAAAAAAGTCAAATAAAATAATAAAAAAGATTGATTTTTTCTGATAAATCTATATAGTAAGTTTTCAGAGTTCATTTTTAATTTTAATATAGTGAAACGGAGAAAAAAAATGTTTATATCGGAAGCTTTTGCACAAACAGCCACAGATGTCAGTCAGGCCGGAATGGTCGGAGCTCAATGGAGTAGTGCTATTATTCAGGTTTTTTTAATTGTTTTTATTTTATATTTCTTTTTAATCAGACCGCAACAAAAACGGATGAAAGAACATCAAGCGCGCTTAAACGGCATTGTTAAAGGAACAAAAATTGTTATTTCCGGTATTGTTGGAACGGTAACAAAAGCAAAAGACAATGAATTAACGGTCAGTATTGCATCCGGTGTTGAAATTACAGTGCTTCGTGAATATGTATCACAAGTTTTTATTGATGAACCGAAAAAAAATAAATAAGGATAAAAAATGTTTGGATACTCAAAAGTTAAAGTCAGTATGATTATGGCTGTTGTTGCATTAGGTTTTGTTTTTGCTTTACCTAATTTTTTGCCTGAATCATTTTTAAAACAATTACCGCCTCACGTTCAAACGTGGTTTAAACCCATTACTTTGGGATTAGACTTACAGGGAGGTTCTTACTTGTTAATGGAAGTTGATACAAATGATTTGGTTAAAGAAAAATTGACAACTTTGGCCGATTTAAGTCGTTCTGAATTGCGTCGGGAAAAAATTCGTTTTTCAGGGTTAACGGTTGAAAACGGTGTTATGCAGGTTAAAATTTTAAAAGCTTCCGATTTGAATACGGCAAAAGAAACTATTCGCAAAATTGAAGTCGGACAGTTAAGTATGGAAAATGACGGGGATTTGTTAAAAGTTTCCTATACACCGGAAGCCTTGGAATTAATGAAACGTAAAGCCGTTGAACAATCATTGGAAATTGTTCGCCGTCGTATTGATGAATTGGGAACAAAAGAACCACAAATTCAACAACAAGGAACAGACAGAATCGTCATTCAGTTGCCGGGGGTACAAGACCCGTCTGAAATTAAAGCCATTATGGGTAAAACAGCAAAAATGACTTTCCATTTGGTTGATGAAGAAACATCTCCGCAGGCAGCTCAAATGGGTAAACTTTCTCCTGATTCCATGTTGGTAACAGGCGACGAAACAGGTTATATTGTTTTAAAACGGCGTGTTGTTGTCAGTGGAGCCAATTTGGATTCTGCAAAAGGAGCGTATGATGAAAGAGGAAATCCGGCTGTTTCGTTTAGTTTTAAAGCCGCTGGAGCTAAGGAATTTGCTACTGCAACACGTGAAAATGTCGGTCGGCGGTTGGCAATTATGTTAGATGGAAAAGTCATCAGTGCGCCGACAATTAATTCTCCGATTACAGGCGGCCAAGGCATTATTACCGGCAATTTTACGGTTCAAAGTGCTAATGATTTAGCTTTGTTGTTACGGTCCGGTGCTTTGCCTGCTCCTTTGATTGTGGTTGAAGAACGGGTTGTTGGTCCGGGTCTGGGCGAAGATTCAATTAAAGCCGGCACATTGGCTTGTGTGATTGGATTGATTGCCGTTTTGATTTTTATGGTTGTTGTTTATGGTTTCTTTGGTTTGATTGCCGATGTAACCTTGATTGTAAACGGTGTTTTATTGTTGGCTTTATTAAGCTTATTAAATGCAACATTGACTTTACCTGGTCTTGCCGGTATTGCTTTAACGGTTGCAATGGCCGTTGATGCCAATATTTTAATTTTTGAACGGATGAAAGAAGAAATGATGGCAGGTGTATCTGTTCCGAAAGAAGTTTTAAAACGCGGATTTTCAGGCGCATTTTCTGCTATTTTTGACGGACAATTAACCACATTGTTTGCAGCATTATTTTTGTTTATGTTGGGTTCCGGTTCCGTTCGGGGATTTGGTATTACCTTGGGATTGGGTTTGGCAACAACGATGTTCTGTGCTATTTTGTTTAACAAAGTTTTATTGATGGCATGGGTTGCTGTGCGTCAACCGAAAAAAATTGATTTATAAAGGGTGGATAACATGAAAAAGTTATTTAGAAAAAGAAATTTTAATATTCCATTTTTAAATATGCGGAAATGGGGTTATGTTTTTTCGGCAATTATGTTAATTGGCAGTATTTTTGCCATTTGTACAAAAGGCTTAAATTACGGCATTGATTTTCAAGGCGGTGTTTTGGTGGAAGTTTCATCCGAAAAAGCCTTTGATATGGCTCAAATGCGTTCTCGTTTATCTTTCTTAAAAGATTTTACCATTCAATCTGCCGGTGAAGAAGGTAATATGATTTTAATTCAATGTCAACCGAGAGAAGGTGAAACTGGGGCTCAGGTTGTTAATCAGATTAAAGCTGAATTGGGTGACGGTTATAAATATGAACGGGTAGAAGTAATTGGTCCGACAATCGGGGAAGAATTAAAACAAAAAAGTTTATTGGCTTCCATTTTGGCATTGCTGGCTATTTCTATTTATATTTGGTTTCGTTTTGAATGGCCGTTTGCAATTGGATGCATGCTTTCTTTGGCGCATGATTTAATTATTGTTGTTGGTATTTTCGCCTTTTTCGGCTGGGATTTCAATATGGTTGTTGTTGCCGGTATCTTGTCCTTGGCGGGATATGATTGTAATGATACTATTGTTACATACGACCGTGTGCGTGAAAATTTACGCAAATTCCGCAGAGATTCTATTGATTCGATTTTGAACAGAAGTATCAATGAAACATTGTCCCGTACCTTATTGACAAGTCTTACAACATTATTTGTGGTATTAGTCTTGTTATTTGTTGGTGGTGCCACATTAGAAGGCTTTTCTCGGGCAATGGTCTGGGGAACAATTTTAGGAACATATTCTTCTATTTTTGTTGCCGTTCCGATATTACGTTACTTTGATATTCGAACAATTACAGAGGGTATTGAACAAAA
>JAFZGR010000011.1 GCA_017555325.1 Alphaproteobacteria bacterium
GATGTGTTTAATTTACAACTCTTTGAACATCGGCAAGTTTTTGAACATTTTTGTTGATTGAGCCTCCATTAATGTTCCCAAACTGATACGCCCTTCACGAATAGCATTTCTCATCTGATCCGGAGCTAACGGATTTGGATTGGCAAATGCTGTTTGTACAACAGGGTGTAAAGTTGTTGTTCCCTCTAATTTTTGGTGAACAACAGCTAAAATACCACGGGCAAGCAAGTCAGAAACCAATTTTTCATCAAGACCCGCACCCATTGCATATTTAATCATAGAGTTCAAAGCATCTTCTACACTAGTAGCGTGAATGGTTGATAAAACCAAGTGTCCGGATGTTGCGGCACGCAATGTTTGAGAGGCAACTTCTGGAGTACGAATCTCCCCGACAAGAATATATCTCGGACGAGAACGCAATGCGGATTTTAATCCATCTTCCCACCGTTCATTTTCTACGGGAGATTGTTTACATAACCCTAATGCTCCGTTTTTGGCATAATACAGACCATCTAACGGCATTTCAGGAGGATCTTCAATCGTATATAAGAATCCACCATGATTTTCCAAAAACTCTTTCATTAAGGCAGAAGCAGTTGTTGTTTTACCCATACCCGTCGGTCCGGCAAACAAAATCAATCCGGCTTCCGGTGCCAATGTCGCCAAATGTTTCGTAATCGGATCAGGAATACCCAATTTATATAAATTAGGCGTGGAGACAGGCATTTTACGACAGTTATATTGAACACCCGTTGTTGTCATAACCCGTTCAACACGGTAAGCTTCCCCTTTAAACTTAACAGCAAAAGAAGATGAACCCGTATAACCTTGTTCCATAGTTTTAAAAAAATCTTCCATGTCATTTGTTTCAAAAGGAATCAATGCAAATTTAGTTGCTTTATCCCGAATATACGCAATCCCCTCCGGCGTATACCAAAGGTCGGCAAACTTAACGTCTGCAACTGAATCGGCAATAAACACTTTATCTCCGTTAGGCTTCCGTTCTTCATGCGGTTCTAATTTATCCGATTTAACTGTAGTTTCTGCCTGAGCAACAACTTCCGTTTCTTTTTTGGTTTCAATTGGAGGCTGATAATTGGCCGGTTTTGCATAAGGACTAACACCATTCTCTGTTTGTGCGGCAACTGCCGTTTCTAATGTTGTCGGGGCTTTATCAGTCGGCACCGATACAGTCGGATTGGTTACGGGCATTACACCTGCTTGCTTAGGTGTTTGAGCCGTTGGAATTGGTGGAACAGCCTGTGGCATTGGTGTTGAAGTCATCGGCTTAGGCATCCCCATTGGCATAGTCGGAGCATTTGTCGGACGAGCAATCGGCATAACCGGGGGAACATTGGTCGCCTGTTTTGCCGTTGTTGATTGAATATTAGGTGTCGCATCAGTTAATTTTGGTTTAAAAAACATTTTTCTCCCCTTTTCATTAATCTATCTTTTACTTTTTTTACACAAAAAAAAACATTTTGCAAGATTTTTTCTGTTTTTTTAAAAAAAGGCTTGATTTTTTCACAAATATTGATATAATTTCTACATATTCTCAATCGTAAACAGTGAGGGTGGGCCATAAGGCTCGCCCTTTTTAATAAAAGGAATTATAAATGGAAATTTGTACACAACTGGAAACACAACTTGCACCATCGTTAGATGCATTAGGATATGAAATCGTTCGCATTTCCTTACAGGGGGGCGATGTTAAAACAGTTCAGGTTATGGCAGAAAGAAAAGACTATGCCAATATGACTTTGGCAGATTGTGAAAAAATCAGCCGCACGGTTTCTGCCCTCTTGGATGTCGCAGATCCTTTTCAGGGAAAATATATGTTAGAAATATCGTCTCCAGGCATTGATCGTCCTCTTGTAAAGCCGGCAGATTATATTCGTTTTAAAGGCAGCAATGCCAAAATTGAAACATCAAATGAGATTAACGGAAGAAAAAGATTTAAAGGAAAAATCTTATCATTTGATGCCGAAACTCAACAATTACATTTTGAATTTGAAACATCAGAACTAATTGTAGATTTTTCAAACATCGCAAAAGCCAAATTGTTATTGGCTGATTCCAGTATTCAAAAACAACCAAAAAAAACACATAAGTAATGAAAGGAACAACTATGCAAATTGCAACTCTTCCACGACCGGAACTCATTCAAATGGCTGATGCGTTAGCTCGGGAAAAAGATATTACAAAATCCGATGTTTTAGAGGCGATGGAGCAAGGAATTTCCAAAGCCGGTCGTTCTAAGTACGGTCCAGAATACGACATTCGTACAAAAATCGATCCTAACACCGGAGCAATTAAAATGGCTCGATATTTAA
>JAFZGR010000012.1 GCA_017555325.1 Alphaproteobacteria bacterium
TCGTTCAATAACGGCATTGAGTAAATGTTCTTGTATCCAATTATAAAAAGCATCATATTTTTTTGAAAAGCCTAATCGGGTTGCTAATTGTTGAATCGTGTACATATTCTTCGGCTTTTGAATTTTTTGAACACCCTCGGCAATATACGAAAAATTATTTAAACCTAATCCCCTTAATTCTGAACGATGACGAATAACAAACGATTGAATTCCCTGTTTACGAATATGTAATTCATTTCCTTTACCAACCTCAAATATCTTCTTTATTTGCTCTTCACCGTTTTCATTTGTTTCAACAAATGTATCATCTAAACAATTTTCTTCAATAAAACGTCTTAAATCACTATCTAACAAAATATATTGGGTATTTAATTGGCGAGATAAATATCTTAACGGCACAAATTCTATTTCTTTCTCTGCTTTTCTTGCAACTCTACCCAAAACCACACCAAATTGTTTCACAAATGAATCAAGCGCCTGTTTTTTTAAAAAGAAGCGCGGCGTTCCGTTATTCGGAACCCATGAAACAAACATTTTTTCTGTTTTTAACTTTCCTTGTTCGTCCTGAACACTGTATGTTGCCGTTAATAAATTTTGATATATAAAATCAACAATCGGTTGAACAGATTTTCGATTTTGGGTAAATTTTAATCCAACATCCCATAACCGCATATAATCATTTGTATATTTTTCAATCCGAGTAAAGTCATTTTCTATCACATACAAAATATCTTTTGAAACACCCATTTCTTCCAATTCCGAATGATGCTGCCGAACAAAACTCGGAAGAGCTTCTTTTAGGATATAAAACGATTTTAAACCATACCCTGCCCGTCCCCGATAAAAAACAGGCGCCTGAATTTGTTTACCGTCTGATGTTGTTTTTTCAAAATGCTCAAATAAATAATCATTAACAATCCAGTTAAAAAACACCTGATTAAAACTGTATTTTTCCCCCAATATACGACAAACTTCTGGTATACTGTAATACATATCCGGATGTTGAATTTCAGAAGTTCGTGGATACTTTCTATTATATTTGTTTGTTCGCATTTTTATCCCCTTTAAATAACATAAGTGAATATAGTATATCAATAGTTTTTGTTTTTGTCAATCATTTTTAAAATCATTTTTTTGAAATAATTTTATATCGAATAGGTATTGACAAATAAGAAAACAAAAATCATCTATTTTTTATGAAAATATTTTATCATTTTTTATTTCTGTTAACTGTTTTTCCACTGTTTTCTTATGCTGAACCATTCGGGGATTGCATTCCATATCCTGTTTTATATGGAAAGGACATCATTTACGATTTAAATCAAAAACCGATTTTAAGCCTAATAAAATCTGATTTAAAAGTATCCAATTTATTGGGACGGATCCCTTCTTTTAATTTATTTCAGCAAACACAGGAGAATCAATATTATCCCAACGGGGATTTAATGGTTAATTTTCAATTTAATGAATCCACACAATCCGGTGTACAAAATATTTTTTACGAAAACGGCAATTTAATGAGTGTTACCCCGTTTAGTAATAACTTAATAAACGGTACACAAAAAATTTATTACCGTAACGGTCCGATTATGGCAACAATTCCATATGTAAACGGCCTGTTAAACGGACAGTTAAAAACATATTACCCGAATGGTAATATACAAATGAAACAATCTTATTTAAACAACAGACCGATTGATACAGGAGAAATGTTTTATGATAACGGTTCTTTGCAACTTATCCAATCATATCAAAACGGAAAAATTCAAGGAACACAACTGCAATATTATAATGACGGTGAAACTGTACAAGCACAAATGGAATACACTGCCGGAATTTTAAATGGAACTACCCGATTATATTATAATAACAATGCCTTATTGGGAACGGTTGTTTTTGAAAATGGCAATCCTATGAGCAATACTTGTCAAACTCAAACGGGGCAACAATCCACCTTTGATAATTTGGCACTTTATCAGATTCAAAACGGCATGCAACCCGTAAAATGTCATTATCAAACGCAAGATTAAATCATAAAATCGTATTGACAGCAAATGTAAAATAAAGTATCCTCAAACAAAATAATTTTGAGGATATAAAATGATTTCAAAAGCACTTATAATCGGATTAATCAGCTTATTACCAATTCTGGCTACGGCTCAAAATACAACAATAACTTCTTTTGCAAAAGCAAAAAAAATCTTATTAAAAGATATTTATACGGATTACCATAAAACCATTTACTGTAATGCAGTTTACAATCCCAAAGATAAAAGCATTACCAGTTATCCAGATGGATTTGATGATACGATTTTATCCTCTCGAGCAAAACGGATTGAATATGAACATATTGTACCGGCACAAAATTTCGGTCGTACTTTTAAGGAATGGCGTGAAGGCAGCCCGTTGTGCATCAATAATAAAGGCGAATCATATAAGGGTCGTAAATGTGCCGAAAAAGCAAGCATCTTATACAATTTTATGCAATCTGACATGTATAATCTATATCCGGCAATCGGATCAGTTAACGGATTACGGTCTAATTTAGCCTATACTGAACTACCGGAAAACATTCCAAATGCCTTTGGCAGTTGTGCATTTAAAATTGCCGATAAACGGGCAGAACCACCGGAAGAAGTTAAGGGCATTGTTGCACGAGCAACTTTATATTTCGAAGAAGCGTATAAACCTCGTTTTAAATTAAACGACAGACAACGTAAAATTATGCAAAAATGGCATACCGATCATCCGGTAAGCGAATGGGAGTGTATTCGAACATATCGGATTGAAAATATCCAATTTTCAGAAAACAAAATTGTAAAAGATGCTTGCATTTCTGCCGGATTATGGCCAAATTAAACAGATGAAGGAGAAAAAATGTTAAAAATCGGGGCACACTTATCATCATCCAAAGGATTTTACGCCATGGGAGAAGAAATGCTTGCTATGGATGCAAATACCTGTCAGTTTTTTACCCGTAATCCTCGTGGCGGTCAGGCAAAAGAAATTAGTGCATCGGATATTGATAAATTTAAGCAACTGACGCAAAACAATCATATTGAATCTATTTTAGCACATGCCTCTTATACAATTAATCCCTGCTCTGACAAGGAAGAAACCCGCTTGTTTGCGTTAAACACAATGATTGACGATATGAAACGAATGGAATGGATTCCCAATCAATATTACAACTTTCACCCCGGCTCACATGTTGGACAAGGTGTTGAACAAGGTATTTCTTACATTTGCGAAACACTCAATCATCTGTTAAAACCAGAAATAAAAACACAAATTTTATTGGAAACAATGTCCGGCAAAGGCAGTGAAATCGGCTCAACGTTTGAAGAATTACGTCAGATTATCGACCGCACAGAAAATGGGCATTTATTAGGTGTTTGTATGGATACGTGCCATATTTTTTCTGCCGGATACGACATTGTCAACAAATTAGATGATGTTTTGGAAAATTTTGATTCCGTTATCGGCTTAGAAAAACTGAAAATGATTCATTTAAACGATAGTCTGACTCCATTTAACAGCCATAAAGACCGGCATGCCAAAATAGGAGAAGGCAGTATCGGGGCGGAAGCACTTGTTCGATTTGTTAATCATCCGAGATTAAAGCATCTGTCATTTATTTTGGAAACCCCGAATGAATTTGAGGGATATAAAAAAGAAATTGCCTTTTTCAGAGCCAATTATTCCGCATAATAAAAACAACACAAACAATTATCAAAAATAGCTGATAAACGGATGTTCGATTAATGACATATCCGTTTAAAAGCAACGACTTATTGACAAATTGGATTTTTTTTGATATATTATTGCTCTTATTTATAAAAATGAAAGGATTTTTGAATGTTTTTCTCTCGTAAGGGTAATCGTTTAGCAGATATGATTTGCGGTCGTAGTCCTGAATTAACCATGGATTTGGAAGGTATTTGTGTTCCTTGTTCAAAGCGTGCAATAAATACAGAACAAAAACCGGTTAAACAAACAGAAAATGTTCAACCTGAATCCATTCAACCTAAACACATTACAACCGGTTCCGTTTCTCCGATTTATCGGGCGAAACAAGCAAAATCAGATTTTCAAAACGGATAAAACATTTTCAATATATCAAATCCCCTATTTATGGGGATTTTTTACATACAATATAATATCTCTGTACAAAAAGGTACGTATAATTGCAACTTTTTTTACGTTTTTTTAAATTTTTTTAATTTTAAATAAGTAATTCAATTAAAATAATAATCTCTCATTTTCTCAAAAATCCGATTTTTCAATTTTGAATTGAAAAAAAGGTACTTAAACAAAAAAATTAAAGGAGATTATTGCGTATTGATTTAAAATTTTCAAATACCCCGTTTATGAATTAAACATCACTGCCTCAACGATTCACAAACAGGGATTATATTTAAGTCATTGAATCTTTTAACCGATTAACAATACCCCGTTTAAATACAACGCAAACAAACCCCATAAAAACTGCGGTACTAACAAAAACGCCGCCGTTTTTGATACCGGATAAAATGTTTTAATCGTCATTGCTAAGAAAACCAACATTGCCAAAATAACAAAAACACCACCAATAACACTATGCAAATAAAAGAATAAAAATGGCCATAAAACAGTTGTTGCCAATTGTAAGGCAAAATAACGGGGTGAAGCCTTATTCCATGTTAAAAAGGCCGATATTGCCATTAAGAAATATAAAACAATCCAAACAACGCTAAACATCCAATCCGGCGGTGTTAAATCGGATAATGGTAATGTACGATACCACGCTAATCGGTCCGGCGTAACAAAACTGCCACCGACAAAACCAACGGCATTAACACAAATTAAAATAAATAACAAGCGTAAGGCTTTTATATAAACAGACGGTTGAGATTGATTTTTATCCGTCATTTTCTTCTCCTTTATGAATTAATAAATCCAATGCATTTTCCATTGGGTAAGACAGTAAGGCGTGCCCTTCCCCTTTTATTAAATGGCATTGAACATCCGTTGATTCAAGAGCATCTTTAATCTTAAATGAATTTTGATAAGGAATTAAATCATCTTTATCCCCATGAACTAAAATAACAGGTCCTGTATATAAAATCCGCCGATTGAGTAATAAATACGGTTCGGCTTCGGTAAACATGGCATACGAAAAACAATATCCTTTTGTCAATTCATTGGGTCCTAAAACAATACCTTTTTTTAACAAATTTCTGATTTCATCCGTAAATAAGTGTTCCCATATCATCGGTAAAAAATCAACACCGGCAGCAAATGTCAACACGCCTTTTACTTGTGCTGATAATTTTTCCGCTGTTAAAAAAGCAATCCATCCGCCTAATGAACTACCGGCTAAATAGAGCGGATTGGATATATTTTCTGCTTGTATCACTTCCAACACATCTTTTAAGCATCGTTCAATTCTAAAATCGGCAGGTTCTCCGGATGAATTTCCATGAGATGTATAATCAACGGCCAAAAAACCATAATTTTTGTTCCGAGCATAATTTTCCAACCGTTGTCCTTTTTCACTGTATCGGGATGATTTTAGCCCGTGTAAATAAATAACAATAGGTGCTTTATCGGTTAACGGTGAAATAAATGTGTAGGCAAGCAAATGTCCTGCCGTATTTTTTAGTTTTTTTGTATTCATTTTAAAATATCCTTGCTTTTTGTTTAGGGATAAGGTAATCTGTTTTTATGAAAATTACAAGTTTTTTTACACAAATTTTAAAACAAACAACACAAACAATTTGTGATTTTGTCTTTCCGCCACAATGCCCGTATTGCGAAAAAACAATTACCAGAGAAGAAATGTTATGTACGGAATGTTTTAAAAAAATTCCATTTATTACGGGACCCAAATGCTATCGATGCGGATGCCCTTTACCATTTGCCGAAAGTGAAGAAAAACTACTCTGTCCCAAATGTTTAACCTCCCGTTCAGTGTACGACTTATCTCGTTCCGTTTTTGAATATGATTCTTTTTCACGCAATGCCATTTTGAAGCTAAAATACGCCGACAGAACGGATTTACGGCACTTTTTTGTTGAATATATGTGTCGAGCCGGTATTGATTTATTCGATAAAGCCGACATTGTTTTGCCCGTTCCCCTTTATTGGACTCGTCGCCTTAAACGCAAATACAATCAATCCGCCATTTTAGCTGAATTAATTGCAAAAAAGATGTCCCTAACCTATTCTCCCCATATTTTGCATCGTAAACGAGCAACAAAAGCTCAAGCAGGGCAAACAAAACAAGAGCGGTTAAAAAACGTTCATTCTGCCTTCTCGATACGAAATGCCGATAAAATAAAAGGAAAACACGTTTTGTTAATTGATGATGTTTTAACCACCGGTGCAACTGCTAATGCCTGTGCCAAAATATTAAAGGAAAACGGCGCAAAGGCTGTTTATGTTCTTACCATTGCACAGGCGGTTATTAAATAACTATTTTATCAAAAAATTAACTGTATCTGATATCACAATCGCTAAAAAGAACTAATCTGTTAAGCAATAATCCACAACTTTATGAAGTTTAAAATTCATACTACCACAGTTATCGGAACAAGTATCATCATGAAATCTCAATGTGATTTTTTTTGTACCGTCAAATGAAAAATATTTAACAGGTTGTGAAGTAATGGCATTTTTTGCAATTGTCGCATTTGTTGTCGGGATAGCTGCTGGCTTGTTAATCATTAATCCCAAATTTACATTGTTACCAGTATCATCTGTTGCATAAACATATGTGTGAAAATTTATATACATCTCCTTACACTTATAATAATGGAATCCGCTAATCCATTCAAAATAATACGTTCCTTTTAGTTTGCCCAAATCTGCAACGGTAATTCGGCAATTATATGAACCGTTTGGAGCGGCTGAAGCAATATCCATTTCAACAACATCTTCTGTTTTACAGACACATTCGCCATTCTGATTGGGTTCCAATTCATATTTAGTCGTATCACAATAACAGGCACAGGTTTCCCCATCTTGTATCTGTCCTGTTGAACACGTTGTTGCACAAGGCGTACACGTTTTTGTTGTTTCATCCCAATGTATTTTATCTTCCGGACAAGATTCACACATATTGTTTATTCCGCATATCGGAGTCGGATTAGTACAATCATCATTCGTTAA
>JAFZGR010000088.1 GCA_017555325.1 Alphaproteobacteria bacterium
GCTCCGGTAACAACTCCGGCTCCGGTTGTTTATGCACAACCGACTTGCGGGATGTCTCATTGCGGTATGCCTCGTTGTGGCATGCCTCGTTGCGGTTGTTCACAAGGGGCTTGTCAAATCAATCCGGGTATTGCCGGTCCGTTGGTTATTACAATTCCGGAACAATCAGTTTGCGTTCAATAGGTCTCTTTTGAGCAAGCTTTGATAGTCAAAGGTTTTTGTTCAGATATTTGAAACCCGTAGTATTTATGGGTTTCTTTTTTGCATTTCGCATAAAAAAAATAACCATCAATCTCTTGTTCTGAACGTCGGCAACTTTACGACCTGCGTAATGTCATGCTTACCAAAGTCGAGAGATACTTTTTGTTTTTAAAAGATATTACCTCTTATTTTGTCTATTAACAAAAATTATTGACATTTATCTAAATTCTGGTAAAATAAGTACATTTCGTACAATTTTATTTTTTGAAAAAAGGAACAGCATATGATTTGCTCAGGAAAGGATTTAGAACAATCTGAAAGAATGGTTTCCTGTCGTATTAAACTTGGTTGTCGTGATGCAATGGATTTTTACAAAAAATACAGTCAAAATGGAAAATTGTTTTCATATCCCAAATATCAAAAACATGAAAGCGGCGAACGTCCGTTAAATGAAAAATCTGCTATTACATATGCCAAAATTTTTAACGTTGATTGGATTTGGCTTTTACACGGAGACAAAAAACATCAGGAAACCACTATATCTATTGATGTTGTTGATACGATTGCTTGTTGTGGTAACGGACGGGTTAATTTTAACACACACATTATTGGTCAACAAATGATGACCGTAGAAACACTTCATCAAATTACAACCGTTCATCCGAATAACATCAAAATATTAAAAGTTGTCGGAGACAGTATGGAACCAACAATCAGCAATAATGATTTTGTATGGGTAGATATTTCATGTCGTGCCCCCACGGGAGACGGCATTTATCTGTTTTGCATTGGAGATATGTTGGTGGTTAAACGTGTTCAAATCAATCCATTTAACAATTCAATTCAAATTTTATCCGACAACCCGAAATACAAACCAATAGAAGCCGATAATTATCAATCGGTTAATACGGTTGGACGTATTATTTCTTTCACAAAAATGATTGGATAAAGTTTAAATGCATATAAAACAATTTATTCTTCTATGTATTTATACATTTGCCCCACCATTTTATATGATGTGTTGCACATATTTATTACAAACCTACGGCGGACAAACAGATTTTATGATTTCAGATTTAATCCCTGTTTTTTGGGGAACAATTTGGATTCCGGCACTGCTTTCGTTAAGTTTAAATTTTTTTATTCGGAGACAACATCGAAAAAACTTACAAAAAAATGAAAAATTAAAAGATTATCCTCTTTTGTTCATTTTAATTTACTCTCTGTACTTTTTTATTTTGGGACAAACATCTTGGGGTATTGATTGTTTATACAGTGCATTAAGCGGTATTTTACTGGTTTTATTTATTTTATTTTTTAGAAACACAACATATCGATGTGTTGAATATCTACCAATTGTAGAGAAGTTTTATTTATATACCGTTGCCTTTTTGTTCCCAATCATTATATTAATGACAACCGATATTTTATCTCTAATAGAAGAGACCCCTTGGCACATGGCAATTTTATTATCACCTATTAGTTATGTCGGTGGCATTTCGGTTTTTATTTCTGCTTGCATGTTGCTA
>JAFZGR010000013.1 GCA_017555325.1 Alphaproteobacteria bacterium
CCTTTCCTCTAAAATAATGTTTGTTGCTTGACACTATATAGGATTTTTTTTGCTGTGTCAAGTACTTTTTTGATTTTTTGCATTTTCTTTTTTGTGATTGGTCCTTCTTTTTCCGATATTAATTAAAGAACGACAAATAATAATTAAATAAATAAGAACAATAAAAACGATAAAAGGCTTATATCCGAATTGGCTGTAAATGGTTGGTTCTGCTGCTCGTGGTAGTTTTGTATCAATGACACCTTGTGTATTTAAAGCCTTATAAGATAAAATTTCGCCATAAGGATTGATTAATGCACTAATGCCTGTATTGGCAGCCCGAACAACCGGTAACCCTTCTTCTACAGCCCGCAATTGAGCCATTCCCAAATGTTGGAATGGACCGGGAGAAATGCCGTACCAACCGTCATTTGTGACATTAACAATCCATTGAGGACGATTGTTTTTATCGGTTACCCTTCCGGAAAAAATAATTTCATAACACACCAATAAAGCCGCAGGAACTGCTTTTGGAACCATAATGGTTTTTACTTTTTTACCGGCAACAAAATCGGATTGAATCGGTACAATTTTGTCTAATGGTAAAATATTTCTGAATGGGATATATTCACCAAAAGGAACCAAATGTGCTTTATCGGCATACCCGACAATATTTGCCAAGTGGTCAATCATAAATATACTGTTTGCTAATTGACGTTTTTCCCGACTGACGATTCGTAACGCTCCTGTAATTAATGTTCCGCCTTGTCGAACAGCACTCATTAAGCGTAGGCGTTCTGTCGGATTGTTTTCCAATAAATACGGAATGGCGGATTCGGGCCATATAACATGGGTAATTTCTTCATTTTTTGTTTTAGACAGGCGAATTAACGTATTAAGATTATCTTCGGCTTTTTGAGGATTCCACTTCAGTGTTTGTTGAATGTTTGGTTGAACGATTCGCAAATTGACACCAAAAACATCTTCTGGTGTTGCCTGATACAACCGCAACCATCCGCCGGCAGTAATCACACTTGCCAAAATTAAAGCAAAAACAAGAGGTTTTTTATTGGGAAGTAATCCGGTGGCTGTAAAAATCATCACGGTGACAAAAGTTAACCCATAAACACCCCAAACAGAGGCAAATTGTAAAAAATATAAATTATCTGTCCAAACGGATCCGATTAAATTCCAAGGAAAACCTGTCAAAAACCAACTGCGAATCCATTCAAAAAACACAACGGAACACGCAAAAGCAATCCATCGTTTAATGCCACTGGGAGCATAAAAAGCAGCCCATGCCGACAGCATCCAGAAAAAACCTAAAAACAAGGCTAAACCGATTAAACAAACCGGAATAAAAACAGCAAAAGTGCCATTATCAATCATTAATGCATTGCAAACCCAGCCCAAAGAAGAAACACCAAGACCAGCCCCAAAAGCGAATCCGAATAATGCTGCCCGTTTTGCTTTTTGCGCATGATTAAGTACCCACATAAAAAAAGATAGTGTAATAATCAATATGGGAAAGCAAAAAAACGGTGCAAATGCCAAGGCACTTAACAAACCGGCAAAAAATAAAATAGGAACTGTACGAAGTAGAGTCGGATGTGTTGTAAAGGCTGTTTTAAAAAGGGGCATAAATTTCTCCTTAATTTTTAATATGTGGATGACGAATATAATTTCCCACTTGAATGTGATGTTTCTGTGCAAAGCCGGCATTTACTTCCAAAACGCCGATAACCGGTGATTGAGAAGATATCAATGTTTCGTCGTGTGGATGGGCATTTGTGTGAATGTGCGTAATTTTTCCTGTTTCATCAAAAAAGAGCATGTCCAAAGGAATATTTGTATTTTTCATCCACATGTATAACGGTTGTTTTTCCGGTAAAATAAAAAGCATTCCGCTGTTTGCATCCAATTTTGTTCGATACATTAATCCGTTTTTTTGTTTTTCGGGTGTGTCAGCAATCTCTACATAAAGACGCACATCATGTAGCATGTCTTGTACCTGTAAAGGGGAAGATGGAATAAAATTTTTATTTTGCTGAATAATTGCTGTGTGGAAATGAGCTTTTATCATCAAAAAGCCCAAAAGAACAAATAAGCAGAAAATACCATAAATAGCAATTTGATGATTTTTATATTCTTCAGCTAATTCCTGTTCTCTCAGTTCTTTTTGTTCCAGCTTGCGCAGAAGTTCAGGGTCATCTTTCATTGGTTGCATACAGTTTATCCTATATCAATATAAAAATCAGTTAATCATCTCGTTGCAGATTGCCGAATTTCCCGAATTCTCCATTAAAATACAATCGAACGGTTCCGACTGGTCCGTGACGTTGTTTTGCGATGATGGCTTCTGCCTGATTGGCCAATTCAATCTTTTTTGTTTCCCATTCTTGATACCGAATGGCAAATTTTTCAGGTGTTTCGTTTAAGTGCCGAACGGGTACGTCATTTTGTAAATAATAAATTTCACGGAACACAAACATCACGATATCTGCATCCTGTTCAATAGAACCAGATTCACGTAAATCGGACAGTTGTGGACGTTTATTATCCCGTTGTTCGACCAAACGTGATAGCTGAGAAAGCACAATAACGGGAACATTTAACTCTTTTGCCATAATTTTTAATTGTCGGGTCATTTCAGATAATTCTTGTACCCGATTTTCCGACCGACCTGCAGTGGTAATTAATTGTAAATAGTCAATAACAATTAAGCCCAAGCCTTTATCTTTATCCCGTTTCATTCTCCGTGCACGATTTTTAATGGCTGTTACGGTAATACCTGGGGTTTCATCTAAATAAAGTGGTAATTTGCTTAGTAAAGAAACACCGGCAGCCAGTTCATCAAATTGTTCATCCGTAATCTTTCCGGAACGCATTAAATGGCCTGGCACTTGTGCTTTTGCCGACAAAATACGGGAAGCTAATTGTTCGGCAGACATTTCTAAAGAGAAAAACGCAACCGATTTTTTTTCAGCCCCTGGTTTTTTATTGTCTTCTTCAAACTTAACGGCAGCATTATATGCCATTGTTAATGCCAAAGCCGATTTTCCCATAGCCGGACGACCGGCTAAAATAATCAAGTCTGAATCGTGTAATCCGCTCATCAGGTTATCCATATCTGTTAATCCTGTTGTGACCCCCGATAATCCGCTGGGTGAATTCATCGCATTTTGAACGGATAAAATAGAAGATTGTAATGCCAAATTCAAAGCTTGTGGTCCACCGGATAATTCACCGGCATTTGCAATTTCATATAATCTTTTTTCGGCATGCTCAACCTGTGCAATGGCTTCTTCATCAATAGAAATGGCAAACGCATCATTTACAATGTCTGTTCCGAGGGCAATCATTTTGCGGCGGATATAGCGATCTAAAATCTGTCTGCCGTAATCGGCAGCATTGATAATGTTTGTAGATGCAGCAGCTAATTCTGCTAAATAAGAGGCGCCTCCAACATCTTTTAAAGCATCATCTTCTTCAAAAAAGGCTTTTAATGTGATGGGGTCGGCGATGCGCCCTTGTTCAATATATAAGCGACAAGCATCATAAATCTTGCCGTGAACAGGGTTTGAAAAGCATTCAGAACGTAAAAATTCAGACACTTTTTCCAATGCCCGATTGTTGGATAAAATAGCTCCGAGCAAAGCTTGTTCGGCTTCTAAATTTTGTGGTGGAATACGCATGGTATTTTCAAGCATATAAAAAACCTTTCAAATAAACACAGAATTGCTATTAACATACACGAAAAAACAAATTTTGCAAATGCTATTTTCTGATGTTTTCTAAAAATATAAAAAAGTTTTTATTTTACTAACAATGATCTGTTTTTTTATGTGTATAAAAATAGGAAGATTTAAAAGTGTATTTACTGTTGTTGTTTGACTTCAATTAAACAGGCATCACCATATGAGAAAAAGCGATAGTTATTTTGTATGGCATAAGCATAAGCCTGTTTCATTCTGTCAATGCCGGCAAAAGCGGAAACCAACATAAATAATGTAGAGCCGGAAAGATGAAAGTTTGTAAACATAACATCGGTTGCTTTAAACCGATATCCGGGCGTAATAAAAATATCCGTTTCCCCTGAAAAGGCGTGAACAATTCCATTTTCGTCCGTTGCGGATTCTAATAAACGTAAGGATGTTGTGCCGATAGTGACAATACGCCGTCCATGTTTTTTTGCTAAATTGATTTTGTCGGCTGTTTCTTGTGTTAAAATGCCAAATTCAGCATGCATTTTATGATTGTCAGTGTCTTCTACTTTGACAGGTAAAAATGTTCCGCCTCCGACGTGTAGAGTGACAAATAAACGTTCAACGCCCTTTTTGTCCAAGCGTTCAAATAATTCTGGTGTGAAATGCAAACCGGCAGTTGGTGCAGCAACGGCGCCTTCTTTTTTTGCATAGATTGTTTGATAATTTGCTTTGTCGGATTCTTTGCCACCACGATTTCTTTTAATATATGGGGGGAGAGGCATTGTGCCGACCTGATGTAATTCGCTCATCAAATCAGCCCCCTTTTTATCGAATGCTAAAATAACACTGCCGTTTTCTTTTTTTTCTTCTACAACAGCAGAAAATGTGTCAGTAAACTGAATTGTATCATTTATTTTTAGTCGTCGGCTGTTTTTAATGAGGGTTTCCCATTTGGAAAGATCAATTTGTTTGAACAGTGTTACTTCAATTTTTGCTTCACCCCGTTTTCCGTATAAGCGCGCAGGAATGACTTTTGTATTGTTAAAAATCAGAACATCATCTGGGCGTAGCAATTTATCTAAATCGGCAACGGTGTAATTTTTAAGTTCACCGTTTGGTAAAATATGCAATAATTTAGAAGAATCCCGAGGGTTCGCCGGTTCATTTGCAATGATGTTTTCCGGCATGTCAAAAGTAAAAATTTCTGTTTTCATTTAAATAACTTTAATGCTAAAATTGTATATCGGGGCTTATAACGTGTGAATGCTTATTTGTCAAGTGGGTTTTTAAAAAAAAAGCAAAAGAAGATTTGACTTTTTTCTTGTCCTATGTTAACTTTATGTCAACAAAGGAGTTTTTCATGAAAAAGATAATCGCTTTTTGTTTTGCAACATGCTTTTTAAGTGCCTGTTCCACAGGAGAATTTACTCATTCAAGCGAACCACGGTCTAGTGTTTATTATGGTCAGCCGGTTGCTGATTTGTATGAAAATTTCGGTACGCCGACAAAAGCAACACAGTTATCGGAAAATGAACGTGTTTTGATTTATATCACGCAAAAGGTTGAAAAGGATTGGGCTTATCGGTATTTAAGAGGCTGTGTTATGCGGTTTCATTTAAGGAATGAACGAGTGATAGATTGGTCATCCGAAGGAAATGCTTGTGTTGTTCAAAACGGGGTTAAACCGAAAATGATACAGCAAACAGATGATGAATTTGGTTTGTTTGATTCGGATATCAATCAATCAAAATTTTCCAATACAGACTCGGCATCTATTCGTTCCGTGACGGCACCGAAAATCGAATCTTATGGTTCGACCGGAATTGCTAAACAATTACCATCAGATGCGTTTGACGGAAAGGCTTCTACGGTTTATTATAAAAAACATGCGCCGTCACAGGTATCATCCTTGCCGTCGGATGCTTTTGACGGAAAAGCTTCAACAAGTTATCGAGTGGAGCAGGGGAAACAAACTCAAATGTTTCCGATGGCACAACAAGTACCGGCCGATGCCTTTCATGGAAAAGCTTCTATGATATATGGGACAAAAAATGTATCGCAGACGGTTATGCCTGAACAGACGGATTATTCGGATGATGAGTGGGGTTTATTTGATTAATTGTAAAAATTAAGGTGGAAGAATGAAACGTGTAAAGTATTCGAGTTATATTATAGCTGGTTCGGGAATCGGACTGCGAGTTGTATTGGTCGTTGCTGCCGTATTGGCACTTTTAAGCGGGTTGTTTCTGTATGTTCGTTTTTCAATGGCAGTTTCTGATATCCCGCCAAAATTAAAAGATTTGCCTGCGATTACGGTGGTTGACGGACGTATTGTGGCTCCGATAGAAGTGAATAAGACAGTGAAATTGGCGGACGGAGGTAAAATTATATATGATACGATGCGGACGGATATTGCCGCTACTGAAATTCCGGAAGGTTTAGATGCCTATGTTACCGCTACTCAGATTTTTATTCCGCTCAAAAGCAGATGTCCGTATCAAACAAAAAAATTGGGTAATTATACCCCGATTTCAATAGAAAAATTACCGAATGGCACAATTAATTTTGAAAGACAATTTAATCGTTTTAAAAGTATTGTCGGTCTGTTTTGCGTCGGTGTCGGAATTTTGATGTTTATTGCTATCATGCTGACATTCGGATTCTTATATGTTTTGATTTTGGGCATTAATATGCTGTTTCGGCATAATTTAACAGCCGGTCAAGTCGGTCGATTGTTGGTGGCGCCGTATTGTATGTTATTATCGGCAATTTCTATCTTTGGCTTTTTAATTTCCTCTGTGTATATACCATGGTTCATGTTGTTACCAGTTGTTTATTTTGCTATTGATATGATTATTTCCATCTATTTCCCGATATTAAACGGTTTTTCTGATCTTATTTTAAATGAAATTCCGTTTTTATTTAAATTGCCATGGATACTTGGTATTCCGATGGTTTTAATA
>JAFZGR010000089.1 GCA_017555325.1 Alphaproteobacteria bacterium
GGGAATGTTGCGATTCAAATAATAAATGTTGTCCAAAAGATAAACCGCTCAGAGATAAAGACGGTAATTGTTATGCATGTGATGATGAAAAACAAGTAAATATTGCGGGAACCATTGAAAATTGTGCTGTTTGTTCCAATCGGTTAGTATCCGGTTCCAAAAAATATTGTGTTTTAAAGTGCGGACTTAAAGGAACAAGCAATGAGAATAAGCCATTGATGGATACTGACGGAAAATGTTATTCCTGTGATAATGAAGTGAATGTCAATGTGACGAAAGTAACCGATAATTGTAAAAAGTGTCCCAGCCGATATTTAGTAACAGGAACATTTACCGGTGACTATTGTGCTTTGTGTGGTGTTGCCGGCACAACGGTGGAAGATAAAAAAGCTCTTAATACTTTTGGCACATGCCAATCTTGCAATGATTCTAATTTAATCAATGTACACGGAATTGAATCTTCCTGTTTATCAATTTGCCCAAACAGAATATTGCTAGGAGATAAATGTTATCCCGCATGCCCTACGGATAAACCTTTACGATCCAGTGATGGCGAATGTCATACGTGTGATTGGAATGGCATTATAAAATTTTCAGAAGTTCCGGATTGTTTAACACTATGTCCTATACGGGCCAAAAGTGGACACAAGGAGGAATATTGTACATTAGCAACTTGTCCGGCTGATAAACCATTAATTGATAAAGATGGAAAATGTTTTGCTTGTGATGAAGAAGCAGGTGTTAATGTGACAGGAGTTCTGGATAATTGTAAAAAGTGTCCCAGTCGATATTTAGTAACAGGAACATATACCGGTGACTATTGTGCTTTGTGTGGTGTTGCCGGAACAACGGTTGCTGATAAGAAAGCTCTGAATACTTTCGGCACATGCCAATCTTGTGAAGATTCTAATTTAATCAATGTGCACGGAATTGAGTCTTCCTGTTTATCTCTTTGCCCGAATAGAATGCTTATCGGGGATAAATGTTATAGAGAGTATTGTTCTGAAACTGTTCCCTTAGAGGATATAGATGGGAAATGTCATCCCTGTAACGAACCATTGCCGATAGATGTTGGGGGCGATGAAACAAAATGCAGTTGTATCAATCGCACTTTAGACGGACAGTATTGTATATTAAATGATTCAACAAGTTAATATAAAAAAACAAAAATTATTAAAGTCAACTTTGTGTCGGATGTTTTTCTGCCGGCATGAGACTTTGTACAAAAGCTTTTTAATATAATTTTATTTTCTTACAAAACAACACTCATGTCAACGTCTTACAAAAATTGGTGGAGCTAGGGGGGATTGAACCCCCGACCTCTGCATTGCGAATGCAGCGCTCTCCCAGCTGAGCTATAACCCCAAGATATTTGCATACTATCTGTTTTTTTTAATATTGTCAAGAAAGTTCTTATTTGTTCTTTAATTATAAAAAAATCCATATCAAAATAGATATGGATTTTTTTGAAGATACGTTGTGTATTATTTCAATAACATTTTGAAATCAACAACAACAGCTCTGTCTTTTGTGACTAAAACAGGGTTTCCGTCAATAGAAGTAATTTCAGGAATTTCTAAAACAACTTGTTGAATTTTCTTCAATGTTTCTGCCAAAGGACCGACTGCTTTCGGCTCTTCACCACGAACACCATTCAAAATTGTTCCGACTTTTGTTTCTTTAATCATTGTATCAAAATCAGCTGCCGGCAAAATACGCAATGTTGTATCTTTCATAACTTCCGTATAAATACCACCGGTACCAAAAACCATGATGCGACCAAAGTTTTTATCAGAGTTAACCCCGATAATTGTTTCAGTTGCTTTAACAATCATTTCTTGAATTAAAACACTGGCTCCTTTTAATTGGAATTTTTGAATAGAACCATTTAATCCATCCCAAGCTTCATTGAATGTCGCTTCATCATGAACATTCAAATAAATAC
>JAFZGR010000090.1 GCA_017555325.1 Alphaproteobacteria bacterium
ATGCTTCAATCTCACATAGCCATGTTGTTTTTAGCCGGAGATTATGCTTTTAAATTAAAACGTGCGGTTTTGTCTCAAGGAACGGATTTTTCTACACCTCAAAAAAGACGGATTGCCTGTGTGCGGGAAATGAGACGTAGTACAATCTATGCCCCGCACTTGGTTATTGGAATTCGTTCAGTACGTCGTTTGCCAAATGGACGGATTACCCTGGGTGGGAAATTAGGGGAAGAAGTTGATACCTTGATAATTATGAAACGTTTGAAAAAGGCAGATATTTTAGGATTTAACATTCCCGATAAAGCTTTTGACAGATTTGAAATTATGGATTTAGCAGAACAACTTGCAGATTTGCATTGTAAAGCCAAAATGTTTCGCACGAAATGGAGTCTGGAAGATATTCAGCAAATTGTATTCGATAATGAAAGAATTTTATCTCGTTTTGGAAGCGGTATCATAGATTCGGGAAAATTAACGGAATTAACACAAGAAAGTTTACAATATTTGGCACACAATGCACGATTGATTTCTTTGCGTCAAAAAAGTGGTCATATTCGAAAATGCCATGGAGAGTTGTTATTAAGTAATATTGCCCGTAAAGACGGAAAATATATTTTTTTTAGTCCGGTGGAACACAATACATCGTTAGATTGTATTGATACGTTATATGATTTATCTTCGCTTTTAATGGATTTTGAAATGCGTGGATTAAGACGGCTGTCAAATATGCTGTTTAATCATTATTTAGCTTATACAAATGATATGACGGGGTATCCTCTGTTGCCTTTATATCAGTCGATTCGGGCAATGACACGGGCGGGAATATGTGCTAAAAAAGTTTCACTTTTAGACGGAGAAGAGAAAGAATTTGCGATTCAAAGTACCCAAAAGTACTTTGATTTAGCTTGTCAGTTTTTATTAAAATCAAACAAGCCTGTTCTTATCGCCTGTGGCGGATTATCCGGTAGTGGAAAATCACGTCTTTCCAGAGAATTAGGTGGAAAACTCTGTCCGGCACCCGGAGCGGTTATTTTATGTGAAAATATAATTAAAAAACAAATGTCCGGATGTAAATTAACTCAACAGTTAGGTGAAGAATATAATTCAGAAGCCTATAAACGAGTTGTTTATGATGTTTTAAATCAACAGGCAAAAACGGCTTTATCTATTGGCTCAAGTGTTATTGTTGATGGGTTGTTTTATCATGAAGCAGATAGAGTTACTATCGAACGCATTGCAAGGGAATTAAATGTTCCATTTGTTGGATTTTGGGTAACGGCACCGATTGATGTACGGGAAAATCGTATACAAACTCGCAAAAGAAATCCATCAGATATGTTGAATAAAGCTGATTTGGAAAAACAACAAAATACAAATATTGGTAATATTACATGGAATTTGATTGACACGGATCAACCACGAGAACAAACATTGGAACATGCATTAGCTATTCTTAAACAACGAGGTATTTTAATAAATGAATAGCTTGTTTTGATGTTTTCTTAAAAAAATGAACATTACAATATAAATTTCCGTTTTAAGGATTGTCTTAATAAAAAATGGAGTTTAAAATGTTCAAAAAGAAAATAATTATATCAGGTTTAATTACATCAATTTGCTTTGGCGTTGTTTCTCCGGTAATGGCAGGATATAATACGGTTTATATTCCGTCTCATACAAATTATCAAAATATTACCGGAGAAACAATTGTTTATACGCCGACACAAACAGTTGTTGTGCAGGAAAATATACCGTCTCAAACGGTTGTTGTACAAAAAACACAAGCGCCTGTTTATATTCACGATACAACAGTTTCAAATGAGGCTTTGTGGGTAACAGGTATTGGTTCTTTTGTTGGTGGTGTTTTGTTGGGTAATATTTTGCATAAAAATCATAAACAGAAACATTATGTTAAGCCTAAGTATCAACCGAAACATTCACAACCTAAAAGGGGATATCATGCTAAAAACAAGCATCATAAAGGCAAACATTAAGACGCAATAATTTAATATGCATATAAAAAAGCATGAATCTTCATGCTTTTTTTATATCGAATATATTCCCATATGTAAACAGATAGTGTAAGAAACGCAACGGTCCATAAAGCTTATGAAGTTTAGGGATTGAGAAGCGAGCAATACTTACATTAACTGATGGATATACAGATATACACATTAATTTGCCAAAATAACATATAGGTAAAATCGTTAATTATATTCGGATTTGTCAAATCGGCGATGTATCCAAAGCCATTGTTCTGGATATTTTTCAATCCATTTCTCTAGCTCTTGATTGATTCGTAAAACCGTTTCATAAACAAAATCGTTGTTTGTTGTATTTTGGGGGATATTTAAGGGATAAACCGTAATGTTAAAATTGCCGTTTGGCTGACGTAAACACATCGCCATTAAAATCGGAATTTTCATCTTTTGAGATAGTCCTGCAACAGCTGAAGCCGTCATTGCCGGTTTGCCAAAAAATGGTACGGAAATCCCTTCTCTTACTTTTTGATCGCATAAAATAACAACTGCTTTTCCGGATTTTAAAACGCTTAACATTTTTTTTGCGCCTTGTGTACCTTTGGGAATTAGTACTCCTTTTCTGCGTTGAAATAAAATTCTATCCACCCATGGGTTGTTTGCCGCACGATAAACCGGATTTAAGCAATAATCATCAAACAAATAGGTTGCGGCAGAAATTTCAAAATTACCCAAATGTCCGGAACAAACGAAGCAACCTTGCTTTTTTTGAGCTAACTCTTGTAAATACTTAATGCCGGTTTTATTTGCGTGTTGGAATAGTTTTGCTGCATGTGGTAATTCACCATATACACGTCCCCAGTGAACCCACATTTTTTTTAAAATATCTTCTCTTTCCGCATCTGTTTTGTTTGGAAATGCAATTTCCAGATTTTTTCGACCGATACGATTACGCTTGGGAAATAGATAGTAGAAAAAACGACCTAAACAACCTCCCAGTGTAGATGAAAAATTTATCGGTAAAATTCGTAATAAAGAAATAAATATCCAAATGATGAAACCGATTATTGGATCACTGATAAATCGCTGAAATTTATTACGATGAGATTGACGTAATGCCTGACTCATTCAAAAACTCCCTTAATTAAAGTGGCAGCTTCCTGTGGTTTATCAAATACAAAATGTCCGTCTATAATTTCAATACGTTTAAGTAAATCTTTGGGAATTTTAACAGCATCTTTTGTTGTTGTCACTAAGGGTAATCCGTTGGCTGATTTTATTAACCGTTCTACGTCAAATCGGGTATAATAATAGTGATCTGGATAGCTTTCTGTTTTTACAACATTAATTCCATTTTTTTGTAAGATGTCAAAGAATTTTTGAGGTTGTCCGATACCGGCAAAGGCCATGACTTTTTTTCCTTTTAAAGCTAAAAGTGTTCGTTTATTTAACATAAAGGAACCAGTTAATATTGGTAAATCAATTTTGTTTCGTTGTAAATAAAACTGTACACCCCATTCATCTTCACCAACAATAATGATTGCATCTGCTCGGGACAGCCCTTTTAAAACGGGTTCACGTAAAGGACCTGCCGGAATAACACATTCATTACCAAATCCTTTTTTACCATCAACAACAATAAATGAAAGTGTTTTTATCAAAGAAGGATTTTGGAAGCCGTCATCCATAACAATACATTCAGCTCCTTTTCTAACGGCTAGTTGTGCTCCTCGAGCCCGATGTTTGTCAACAATGGTTGGGCCGTAACAGGCGAGTAAAACGGCTTCATCACCGACATCATATGAAGCGTGATTCTCCAAATCAACCAGTACATTTTGAATATGTGATTTATACCCGTGATTTAAGAAAAAGAAATTCTTTTTTTGTTTGTGTAATATACCGGCAATAGCTAAACAAACAGGTGTTTTTCCTGTGCCACCGATAGATA
>JAFZGR010000091.1 GCA_017555325.1 Alphaproteobacteria bacterium
CTTGGTCTCTTTTATTTCTGTTAAAGCAAATCCCCAAAAGTTATCAGTTGCCATTTGGGAAGGCATAACCTCTGGGGATTCATTGTTGAAACCTCGATGTCTAGCCCAAACTATTTCTGTTCTCATACATATGGCTGCACTTTTCAACAATGACCACATGAAGAGCGTGACAATAATTATACTTAGCGTTTTTGCTTTTTTGTTATGTCACAAGGGTGTTTTTATACCCTCTTTATATAGAACTGTTTTTTTTAAAGGGGTGGGTGATTTTTTTTCATTTCTTTCATCTTTTTTTTTATGTTTTTTATTAAAAATATATTCTTCTTACTTTTATATAAATAAAAAAAATAGAACATATATATATTTTACAATAACTTACCAGATTTTTAAACAGAGGTTTTTAACAACACAATGGAGTAAAGGCATCGCCAAAAGGAAGAAAAACCCCTGTCCTTCATACCAAGGAAAAAAGGTAAAAAATAGTTTCTCACATAAAAGAGAAATGATATAATTAAATTTTTTCCCTTTGAAAAACGCCAATCTGATATGTGGTTGTCTATTTTCATATTTACTTATTAAAAACAACGGTTTTTCTATGCTTCGTTTTAAGCGAATATTCAAACAACACATCTATTAATTCTGAGATGTTATTAAGAATAACATCTTGGGTAAATGCCACTCCTATCCGTATTTCTCACCAAAACGCCAAAACACAGCCCTACAGCAGCAAGGGAATGACCTTTGTTCATACAAAAGAGGATTAAGCTTAAATTGTTTTTTATGTATATTATATATTAACTTTACTTTACCACGCTTTTATGATAGACTAAAAGAACAATAAAGGATAAATTATTATGGCAGAAAAAAATGTTTTTGATCAAATCAAGAAACAGAACGGTGAAAGTTTCGCAAAGTCAATTCGCGCATACGATAATGGTATTTTTGATATTCCCGACATTGTTAATATTGTAAAATATGCCGGTCGAGAGGCTGAACCACTTATGCAATACTTAATTTCATTAAAAAAAATCAAAATCGAAGATGCTGAAGTAGTTAAGGATCCTTTTGAATTGTTGTCCGATGCTGGTTATAATGCCTATTATGTGACTAACATTGATGAACAAAATCGGATTTCAAAATATTTTGAACCAAATGAAATGCTATGTACATTTCATGACTCAACTAGATTCCAAAGATATCATATTATCAATGCCGTTAAAAAAAATGTTTCCGAGATTAAAAGGGAAGATTTTAGAGGTAAAGAACAAAGAGAAGATGCTTATGGAACAAGTGTTATATCTATTCAGATTGCAACGCAAGGAGGTTTTATTTCAATCAAAAACAGATACAATCACTCTATCCAGAATCCCGATAATACATTTAACAGTAATCCGGACAATATTATCAAAGGATTATCAAGTTCTTTAAAAAAATATCTTCAGGTTGATTTTTCTTCTGATGAAGTTTCTCTTCCTCACTATTTCATCAATATCAACAATCAAATCGTTCGATGTCATAGGGAAGAAAATAATATTTATTTCGCTGATGGTTGTTATGCCAAAGATGGAAACATTTTCCCGCTAAATAAAGATACTGAATTGATGTTGGATACATGTATACTAAATGTTAAAAATAGGACGCTGTATGATCCAAGTTGCTGTCGGGAACCAATATCGATAGATGATGTTCAGGAAAAAAGCGGTAGTTTTATAAGTGTGTTAGCGCATGAATTAAAAAACAAGAGATTACAAATTGTAAAAAACAAAAATGGCGGACACAATGTTTTTGCAGATGGGAAAATAATTGTCAGTGTGAAAAATGGGCAAATTACAGCCTTAAATCTGCCAAATACAACAATGGTAGGTGATAATTTCTTGAAGCATAATGAAACCTTAGAAACTCTTAATGCGCAGAACTTAACAATAGTGGGGAATGATTTCTTGCGGTGCAACAATATGTTTAAAATCCTTGATATGCATAAGTTAACAACGGTGGGTCGTTGTTTCTTACAGAGCAACAAAATCTTACAAATCCTTAATGCACAGAACTTAACAACGGTTGGAGATTATTTCTTGTGGTTCAACGAAAACTTACAAATCCTTAATACACCGAAGTTAAAACGGATAGGCAAGATATCTTCCACACTCAAAGCTCTTTTGCAGAAAGCTCAAACTAGAAATCCATTCAACAATAAAAAATTGAATACACATATAAAAAACACCGCAACAATATCAATTAAGTGCAGAAAAAACAGTCGATAAATTTAAAAAAAATCTGCATTTCCCGAACGGATTTGATGGAAAAATATGATTTTTCCCGATTGGTTTTCGGGCATTATTGAACATGAATTATTTTTTTGCCCAATTGCCGTTCACAGACTTTTAACTCATTTGCCCCATTGGATTTTAAATCTTTAAACTTTCCACAGCATTGGCAAGCATTTGAGGATTATAGTTAAAATACCTTTGGGTTGTGCTAATGTTTTGGTGTTTGGCTAAACACATAATATAGTTAACTAACGATTTTCACAAAAGTTAAAAGATTTTTACTTATTGCCTTATTGAAAATAATTTGATATACTTTTTCACACCTAATTTTAAGGAGCAATTCAAAAATGAAAAATATCTTATTATTTGTTTTATTATTTATTTCAGCCTCCACAAATGCTCAAGAAATAAAATATGAATCTAAAAATGGAGATTTAGTTCTATATGAAATCACAGGAAATGAACCTTGTTTGGCACGAAAAAATTTAGAAGTATTTCAGGCCAGCGGAACAACTGCGCTTGTGTGTGAGGTAAACGATTATTCTTGCTTTATTTCAGGAAAAAGAATGATGCTACTCTGGGATGAGCACCATTATTATGATGGTGAGATTATTCAAAATCCAATTGGTAAATGTGCAAAACAAATTGGGGTATATCGATATCAAACAATCGCAAAATATAATAATGGAATGCCTAAATATAAAACTGTTCCGATTGTATCTATATTAGATAAATAATCAGCAATCTACATCTAATCCATAAACATCCACGAGCTAATACACAAAGTCAACCACAATTAAATGGACATAAAAATGTCAATTTTCCTAAAAGCAGAATTAAAGAAATAAAACAATTTACTATGTTTATACAGCAACAATTCCTTTAATTGTCGGATGATATTGGTAATTGATTAATTCAAAATCCTCATATTTAAACGCATCAATTTCTTTAATGTTCGGATTAATTTTCATTGTCGGCAAGGCATACGGCGTTCTTTCTAACTGAATTTTAACTTGCTCGAAATGATTATGATAAATATGTGTATCGCCTAATGTATGCACAAATTCACCGGGTTCTAATCCAGCCACTTGTGCCATCATCATTGTTAATAATGAATACGAAGCAATATTAAACGGAACACCCAAAAACATATCACAACTACGTTGATAAAGTTGACAAGACAATTTTCCGTTTGCAACATAAAATTGAAAAAATGCATGACATGGGGGCAAAGCCATTTTATCA
>JAFZGR010000092.1 GCA_017555325.1 Alphaproteobacteria bacterium
AACGAAAATTCAAATATTGTTTTTGCCAACAATATGGCTTGTAATTTTTTCGGTGAAAATTTAGTACATCAATCATTATATCAACTTTTCCCCGAAACACCACTCACACAAGCCCTTTCACGTATCGCCTCTGAAAAATCGCAACGCGAATGGTTTGAGTGGATGTATCAAGAATCACAATCTTATGCATTTCAAGTTCGCATCGAAAAATTACCGGCAGTTACAAAAAATGGTGCTACTATTGTTATTGTTTTGCATGATATTACTCAACTTAAATTATTCAAACAACAACAAGCCGATTTTTTTGCTAACGCCAGTCATGAATTAAAAACACCATTAACCATTATATCCGGGTGTATCGAAACATTACAAGGTCCAGCAAAAGATGATGCTGTTGCACATGATAAATTTTTAACACTTATTTCCGAACAAACAAATCGAATGACTCATCTTGTTCAAGACTTATTGGCTCTTTCTAAAACAAAAATGACACAAAAAAATTTACAAACTGAAGTTGTTTTATTGCCGGAATTATTAAATGGCGTTATAGATAGTTTAACCCTTAAAGCCCAAAACCGACAACAAAAACTTGTTTTCAATCTTGTTCATGACATTCCCCGTTTAAAAGGCGACAAAACATTACTTATACAAGTCTTTCAAAATTTAATAGACAATGCCGTAAAATATGGAAATTCTCAATCAACAATTACAATTACGGCACAACTTTGCAATAGTTTTCCCAAAAAATCAGATAAATATTTTTCCGATATCCGACAGGTTGTTTTAATAAGTGTCCATAATGTCGGCAATCCGATTTCTCCCAAAAATATTAATCGATTATTTGAAAGGTTTTATCGCATTGATAGTTTACGGACAAAATCAGTTGAAGGAACAGGATTAGGATTAGGTATTGCCCAACAAATTGTATTAGAACACGATGGATTCATCGATGTAAAAAGTTCTCCTGAAAAAGGAACAACTTTTATGGTATATCTTCCGATTGATTTATGATATTTCAATATTTTCTTACTCAAAAATCTTGACTTGTTTTAAATGTACTATAAAATAAATACAAATAAATTGAAAGGAATTTGATGAATTTTACAATTGCGGTAACAATATCTCTTTTAGGGTGTTGTGTGACCATTCCGCTTTTTTTCCGATATGGATACGATTTAAACATACCGGCATTTGCCAAATGGGGATTGCTTTTATTAAGTATTACTATTGCAACACTCCCTGTTTTCGCTATGCCCGAATATGCTGATATTTTCGGAAAATACTTTCATATTATACAACACATTTTTTATTTTATTTATATATTTGCCGTTATTTTATTTACTTTAACATTATTACGAGATTTTGTCTGGATGATTTTATCCCTTATTTCCGATAAAATTACCTCCCCTCTTAACATGCGAATTGTACATCCGATTAATTTAATAACCATTATTATTGCCTTTTTCTGTACAATTTCAGCTGATTACGAAGGTAAAAAAATCCCTCAAATCAAAACAACTACCATTTTTTCTGATAAAATTACCGAAAATAAAAAAATTGTTATTTTAAGTGATCTTCATTTATCCAGAACAATTTCACCAGAGAAAATCAAAGAAATTGTCAAAAAAACAAACGAACAAAAACCAGATGCTATTTTATTGGTTGGCGACATTATTGATGACGATGTGCATCACGTAAAACCACTTCTTAATATTCTTAAAAATTTATCAGCACCAGACGGTGTATTCTTTACCTCGGGAAATCATGAGTTTTATGTTGGATATTCAGATAATATCAACCTGATAAAAACAGAAGGATTGAAAGCTTTGGAAAATGAATCTGTTGCCATTAACAATTCTTTTTACATCGGCGGTATTCCGGATATTCCTTCATCCCATCGTTTTAACCATTCGGTAAATATCAAATATACTTTTAAAAACGTTCCTAATTCCGCATTCAAATTACTGATGTCTCACACTCCGGTTTTATATGCAAAAGATGAACCGTTTGATCTGGTTGTTTCCGGACATACGCATGGTGGACAAATTTTTCCATTTCATATTTTCAGCTGGCTATATAATCATCACTATTTAGCCGGATTATATCTGATAGATGACAAAAAACAAATTTATGTTTCTCGGGGAACAGGACAATGGGGTCCGCAAATGCGTTTTTTAGCTCCAGCAGAAATCAGTGTCATTCATATCATCAAAGAGGAGAAATAAAATGAGCCATTTAGAAACAATTAATACACCATCAGATATTAAAAATATGTCTGTACCGGAATTAAACACACTTGCAAAAGAAATTCGAACAGCTATACTTAACCGTGTCAGTCAAACTGGCGGACATGTCGGACCAAATTTGGGAGCAGTTGAATTAATTATTGCTTTACATTATGTTTTTAACTCTCCTACGGATAAATTTATTTTTGATGTTTCACATCAAGCCTATGCTCACAAAATTCTAACCGGCAGAAAACATGGCTTTTTAAACAAGGAATATTTTAATCAAATTTCCGGATATACTAATCCGCAAGAAAGCGAACATGACTTATTTATGGTTGGACATACTTCTACATCTATCAGTCTTGCCTGCGGAGTTGCAAAAGCACGTGATTTTGCCAAACGCAATGAAAACGTTATAGCCCTTATCGGAGACGGATCATTAGGCGGAGGCGAAGCCTTAGAAGGCTTAAACTTTGCCTCTGAACTAAACAGCAATTTAATTATTATCATTAACGATAATGAAATGTCTATTGCCGAAAATCACGGAGGACTTTATAAAAATTTGCGTTTATTACGAGAAACAAAAGGAACAGCACAAAACAATATGTTTAAAGCATGGGGTCTAGATTATCAATATATTTCAGACGGACATAACATTGAAACATTAATACAAACATTTAAACAAATAAAAAATATCAACAACCCAATTGTATTACATATTCATACAACCAAAGGAAAGGGCTTTTCTTTCGCCGAAAAAAATAAAGAATATTGGCACTATCAAATGCCATTTAATCTCCAAACAGGGGAAAGCACATTTCAATATAGTACCGGAGAAAATTATAACACCTTAACCGTTAATTATTTAACACAAAAAGTAAAACAAAATAAAAACATTGTTGTTTTAACAGCCGGAACTCCCGGAGCATTAGGTTTTTCACCGGAAAAACGACTTGAAATGGGGAAAAACTTAATTGATGTCGGTATTATGGAAGAACATGCCGTTGCCATGTGTTCCGGACTGGCAAAAAACGGAGCAAAACCTATTTTTTGGGTATTAAGTCCTTTTGTACAACGCACATACGATCAACTCTCTCACGATTTAGCATTAAATAATAATCCAGCAATTATCCTTGTTTCTTGGAATGGCATAATGGGTAATGATGCAACACACTTGGGAACATTTGATATCCCTATGATGTTAAACATCCCAAATTTAGTTTGTCTGGCTCCTACATCAAAAGAAGAATATTTTGCCATGCTAGAATGGGCTACAAACAACCAATCGCAACCCATTGTTATTCGGGTCCCTTCTATGGTTTTTTCAGCATCTGTCCCCGTTGATGCTGATTATGATAATCTGAATCAATTTCAAACAATACAGACCGGAAACACTGTTGCAATATGTGCCTTAGGTAGTTTCTTACCTTTAGGATATCAAGTTCTGGAAGAATTAAAAAAACAAAAAATAAATGCCACCTTAATTAACCCACGGTTTTATAGTGGTATTGATACGCATTTGCTTAATAATTTAAAGGAAAATCATCAACTTATTGTTACATTAGAAGACGGAGAATTAGACGGCGGATTTGGTGAAAAGATTAGCCGTTTTTAT
>JAFZGR010000093.1 GCA_017555325.1 Alphaproteobacteria bacterium
ACATTAAAAAATCTTTAAAAAACAGATAAAAAGTTCTTGACAAGTTCTTTGAAATTATATATAAAGAAACCCTGTTTAAAACAAAAGGATGAATAACATGACAATGAAAACAACAAAGACTCTGAATCCGAGCAACTGTGATGTCAAATGGTATTTGGTTGATGCAACGGATTTAGTTTTAGGTCGCTTGGCCAGTCAGATTGCAACAATTTTGCGTGGTAAGAACAAACCGTGCTTTTCTCCGAACCAAGATTGTGGAGATTATGTGGTTGTTGTAAATGCAGAAAAAGTACAATTAACAGGTCGCAAATTGGAACAAAAAGAATATTTCCACCATACAGGTTATGTTGGCGGAATTAAAGGTATTTCTGTTGCGAAACAATTAGAAGAACATCCGGAACGTGTATTGGAAAAAGCTGTTCAACGGATGCTTTCCCGTAATTCTTTGGGACGTCAACAAATGCGTAAATTGCGTATTTTTGTTGGTCCGGAACATACACATCAAGCACAAAATCCAATTGTTTTGGATATTGCTTCCAAAAATCGTAAAAATAAAAGAGGTGCATAATGTCTACAAATGAAACAAAGACCACATTAGAAGATTTGAAAGTGGCAGCAACTGAACAAGCTACACCGGCAGTTCGTGCACCGAAAAAAGATAAATTGGGTCGTTCTCAATCAGTCGGTAAAAAGAAAAATGCTATCGCTCGTGTTATTATCAAAATGGGTAAAGGTAATATTACGGTTAATGGTCGTGCATTGGAAGATTACTTCCCTCGTCCAGTATTACGGATGATTATTAATCAACCGTTTGCAGTAACGAATCGTGAAGGTCAATTTGATGTTCAATGTAATATTCGTGGTGGTGGTTTATCTGGTCAAGCTTATGCTTTACGCCATGGTATCAGTCGCTGTTTGGATTTATTTGAACCAGAATTGCACACAGCGTTAAAACGTGCTGGCTTCTTAACACGTGATTCTCGTGTTGTTGAACGTAAAAAACCAGGTTTATCCAAAGCAAGAAAACGTTTCCAATTTTCAAAACGTTAATTGGAACGAACACGAAAAATTTATTTTTCAATGGGTTGTGGATTTTTCGCAACCCATTTTTATATTCATACTTTCTTCACGTTCTCATTGACTTTATTGAGCTATCAGTTCACAATATTCACAATTATTTCGCACTCTTTAAGGATTTCTTATTTCTTATTTCTTATGGACAAAAAGTTCTATGCCGATACTTACACTATGAATGTTAAGATTTGGGCGAAAATTGTTTTTGTATAAATAAACTTATTATATCGAATTTATCCTTAGGATTGCGAGCCGTTTAAATTTACAAATGAAGATTGATATGGTTAACTCAGGTTATATTAGTTTCTGGGGTTTTATATGTATCCAATTACTTGTGATATTTTTATTTGTAAAATATATGAATTTTATATTTGATGAATATTAAAATACTCAATATCGTATATTAAATTGATTCTATTATTAGAAGAAAAGTTATTTAAAATATCCCATACAATGAATTTGCATTTTATTAATTTTAGATACAATATTAAAAATTTATTTTTGATTTTGATGAGAAAGAAGTGCTGATTCTTCCTGCGGAATGTGAGCGGTTTGACTTAAAATATTTTGCAATCCCTGTTGCGGTGGTATATCGGCAACTTGTTTTTCTGTTTGAATAGGTTGATTTTGATGATTATTCAATGTTGTAATGCATTGTTGTTGATATGGCGGGGTTTTTCTTTCAATATCTGGTAATAATGTGGTTGTTGAGGGTTTGCTATCCATAATATCCGGCAATGATGTAACACTTGATTGAGCATTGCTATCCATAATGTCCGGCAATGATGCAACAGTTGATTGAGCATTATTATCCATAATATCCGGTAATGATGTAGTGGTTGATTGTGTATTATTACTAATATTCGGTAATGATATATTGGTAAGATGGGTATTCCTATCCATAATATCTGGGAATTGTTGTCCGGAAAAATTTTGTTGTGGTAAGATAAGTGGTAAAGGCGATATTTCTGAAGTGTTTATCGTTTCCGGGATATTGGATGATAAATCCCAATCTATAATTGGATGATTTAATGTTAAAGGGATATAATCTTGTGCAAAATCATAATTATAACTAGGATTAAATAAATTAGATATTTCCGAATCGTAATAGGAATTATAAGTTTGGGGGTATGTTGTTGTTAATGATGTTGTATCATAAGGTGCAGGTTGCGAATCATATCCCGCCAACAAACGTTCTTGTTCGGCTAATACATTGCATAAAATGGTATTAATATATGAACTCATACGTGCCACCTTAACTTTATATATATATTAATTATATGAGATAATGTAAACCATGTCAAGTGATATTCATTTGTAATATTTGATTGTTTTTGAGGGAATAGATTATTCATTATGTGAGCGATAATTTTTATAGTTTAATGCGCTTTGTTTTGTAAAAAAGGAATTCGTTGGTCTATTCGATGGTTTTTGAGAAAACAATAAAAAAAACGAATGTTTAACATTCGTTTTTTTTGTGGTATAAGAAAAGTTTATATATTATGTGTAGATAAATCTTCTCCGCCTAAAATATGTGCATGTAAGTGAGGAACCTCCTGTCCGCTATTTTTACCTGAATTAAATACAAGACGATAACCGTCTTCAATTAAGTTCAATTTTTCGGCTGTTCGTACAATTGCACGCATATAACCTGCAATTTCACTTGCTGTTGAATGTTCAATAAAGTCTTCAAAATCAACAACCATTGCTTTTGAAATAACAAGAGCATGGACTTTTGCTTTTGGGGCAATATCGTAGAAAGAAATTGCATAATCGTCTTCATAAATCTTATTTGTTTCAATTTCTCCTCGTAAAATTTTGGCAAATACGTTATCTGAATTATATTCCATGAGATATCCTTTCTTTTTGGTTGCTTTTTTTGTATCTTTTGCTAAAATAACACCGGAAAGAAAAAGGTTCAATGAAAAAAGGATAAAAAATGAAAAAATTTTTTAAACAACTGTTCTGCTTATGTATTTTGATGTTTTTGAGTTTGCCTGTTTATGGGGCAGATGTGTTTATTATATCTGATGTCCCCGTATCCGGAGAGAAAACAGCCTCCATATCAGCAAAGGAAAATGCTATGAATGTTGGAAAATATCAGGCATTTGTTGATTTAATGGATACAATTGTTGCTCCGGCAGACAGAAATAAAATTCAGGTTCCTGATTCGTTTTTTGTTGAACCTTTTGTTTTAGATGTATCCGTTTCAAATGAAAAAGTTGGGGCAACAAAATATTACGGAGCATTAACCGTTCGTTTTAAAGGCCCGGAAGTTCGGCAGTTCTTAACAAGTAATAATGTTCAGTTTTTAGATAGATTGCCTCAACCGCTTTTAATTGTGCCGGTTTATCAAAATGAAATGGGAGTACAGTTATTAACGGATGATAATCCATTGGTTGTTGCCGTACGTGAAAATTTACCAGCAACACGATTGTTCAGATTTAAAACAATGTTAAATGATGAACAGGATAAATCTTTACTCTTATCAGCCGTTAATGATAAAGATAATAATGCTTTTAAAGCTTTAAGCGAAAAGTATTTAACATCCCAATTATTAATTGTTCGAGTTGAAAAAAACGCGACACATTATGCTGTTTCAACGCAGGTTTGGCCTAAGGGGGCTGCTCCGGAAGCAGAAATTTCGTTTAATTTAACGGATGATAGGGAATCGGAAAAACGAATTTGTACGGATTTATTAAAAGATATTGTACGCAGTATGACAAAAAAATGGCTTTATTTGGCTCAAAATTCTGCTCAGCCTGTTATGATATATCAAGTATTTGCTCCGGTTGAGAAAATATCTGATTTATCTCGTATGAAACAGAAGTTAAATCGTTTGAATTTTGCCGAAAAAATTGATATCAAAGGATTTTCAAATAAAAGACTAACCGTAGATTTTCATTATCGGGGTAGTATTTCTGAATTGGGAGAAAAATTACGGATGAATAATTTAATTTTAACATCTTTGCCGGATGAAAATGGGGAATTGATTTATTTATTGTCGGAGCCGGCAGATTCATCGGATTTATCCCAGTCCTAAACTGATTATTTTTGGAGGTGCTAAGTGGAATTGTTAAAAAAATCATTTTTGACAAAAGAACGAAAAACGATTTTAAGTATCTGCATTCTTTTGTTTATTATTGGGATTTTTCTTTACAGTATATCCGAGGTTTTATTGCCGTTTATCTTGGCGTTTATTCTGGCTTATTTTTTACATCCGGCAGTGCAAACTTTGGAAAAATATAAATTTCCCCGCTGGTTGGCAACAACGCTAGTTATGACGGTATTTATGATTTTTATTTTAGCCGTTATTTTGATTGTTGTTCCTATTTTGCAAACGCAAATCATGATGTTAATAGGTAAAATTCCGGCTATTGTTTCTGCGGTGTGGGAACATATTCAGACCTTAATTGTTTATACCCGAAAAACAGTTAATCCAGAACAATTGAGTAATTTATCGGCAGCCGTTTCAAAAACGGCGTTAAATGTTTTAAATTCTACATTAACGGGAATGGTTAAAGTCATTTCCGGTGGTTTTGTGTTTTTTAATTTGGTATCTATGTTTATGATTACCCCGATTATTTTATTTTATGTATTACGTGATTGGCAGGGAGTTGAAAATCAAATGGAAGAATTTATTCCTGAAAAAAATAAAAAAGATATAAAAAGTTTATGGCATGAGATTAATGGTATTTTATCCGGTTTTATTCGGGGACAATCATTGGTGTGTTTATCATTAGGTGTTTATTATGGTATCGGATTGTCTTTGGTTGGATTGGAATACGGCTTGTTAGTTGGTTTTTTAGCCGGTATTTTGTCTTTTATCCCGTATTTTGGTTTTTTAACGGGTTTATTATTGAGTATTATTTTAGGGATAAGTATGCATGCCTCGTTGGGGTTGTGGATAGGAATGGCAGTTGTTTTTA